>JAUXJL010000150.1 GCA_030624805.1 Acidimicrobiia bacterium | reverse complement strand
GTTCTGTCGGAGACCGCTCGCGCCCGCGGCGATTGGCGTTTGACGGGACACACTCTGGTGGTGACCCTCGAACCGTGTGCCATGTGTGCGATGGCAGCGGTTTGGTCGCGTATCGATCGGATCGTCTATGGGGCCGCGGATCCCAAGGCCGGGGCAGCCTGGAGCCTGTTCAACATCCCGCAGGACAAACGGCTCAACCATCGCATCGAGCTGGAACATGATGTGCTGACCGATGAGGCCTCCGCCCTGCTCGAGGACTTCTTCCGGGATCGTCGATAACGCACCTGGCGGGTCGCATTGGCCGCCCGGAGGTGAAGCCGTCGGGGAGCGGTCCTTCCTAGTTGGTGACCGGACTGTCGGGTCGACGTCGGGCGACCAGGCCACCGGCCGCTCCCGCGATCAACGCGATCACCACGGCTCCGGCTCCAAGCGTCCACCCACGGTTGGAGTCCAACCGCTCCAGGCCGAGAGTCTGGAGATTCTCCGTAGTGGGTTCAAAGCGGGTGAAGCCGGCGTCAACATAGGAAGGGGCAACATCGCCTACACCCACGGAGAGGTCATACACGACGTTCTCGGCCTCGGTCTCGAGCACTAGGTGGGTGAACCATCCGGCTTCGGGCACCCATTCCATGTTCTCATCGGACCGCAGGTCGTCGAGCAGGTTGTCACTGGCCCACTCCGATCGGCTGACCTCGAGACCCTCACCGTAGAGAAGGTCGGGGCGCTCAGGCGTCAGCAGGAAAAGGTCGGCCTCGAGGATCTCGGTGTCGGGGGTTGCTCCATGGAAGATGTGCAGCGGAATCCAGGGCCGCTCGGTCGGGACCGTGATGAGAATGGGAATGCCGTCTCCGGCTGTGAACTCGTCCTGGGCCGCCGCCTCGGCGTCGAATCGGGCCGCCAGAAAATAGGGCGAACGGCTGCCGTAGAACTCAAGCATGTGCTCGGTTTCCGGGCCGGGGGGAAGGTTGAACCCGTTGTCGTTGACCCATTCGAGCACATCCGCTCCACCGCCCTTGAGAACAACAACGTCGAGCGAGTCGATGCGCGTGCGCAGGATCACCTGGGCGCCGGCGTCGGCGTCGGCCTGCAAGGTGATACCAAGAAACTCTTCACGAACTGGGGGAGCCACCTCCCGTACCAGCCGCTGGAGCGTCCAGTCCCCAGCGCGGGTGACACTGGTTGGCTCGTTCGGGAGCGGGATGATCGACCCAAACGACTCGACCTCACCGGAGAACTCAAAGTTGGTGATGTAGCGCTCGACGCCGTCATCCCAAGCAACAAACGTCGTAGTTTTACCCAATTGGACGGATCCGTTGGCCGAAACCAGGAACCCACACGCCAGGGCGACTGGCGCGGACAACATCAACAAGGCCGAAGCCATCGATATCACCGTCAGGAACCGTCTCATTCGCACCCCTTTTTTGATTGGCTGTACGACGCACAGAGCGTCAACTTTGGTTCCCGCTTTGGGTGAGGCCATTGCGTCATCGTCGGTGGAACCCGCCGGGGTCCGCTCATGTATGTTTGAAGTCCATACGCGCGGGGACCGTACCCAACCCTCCGAGAGGCTCCACGCGCTTCCCATACGAAGCACGACCCGGATGGGGGCGATGGAGCTGCCCTATCCTCACCCCATGGCGGGCGTTCCCATCGCCGTGCTCATCTCCGGGCGCGGCTCCAATCTGGGTCGGCTCCTCGAAATGGAGCCGGAATCTGCCTACCGAGTTGTGGTGGTGATCGCCGACCGGGACGCCCCGGGATTTGAGTGGGCGGAGAAGCACGATGTTCCCACCCGCATCGTCCGGTGGTCCGACCATGCCAATCGGGAGTCGTTCACCGCCTCAATCTGTGATGAGATCGAAGCCTTTGCCTGCGAGCTCGTCGTACTGGCCGGGTTCATGCGCATCCTGGCTCCAGTTGCCATCGAGCGGTTCCCGGATCGCATTGTCAATGTTCACCCGTCACTACTTCCCGACTTCCCCGGCGCCCACCCCGTCGAGGACGCCTTAGAAGCAGGGGTCGACGAGACGGGCGTCACCGTACATGTGGTGGTAGAGGATGTAGATGCCGGCCCGATCCTGGCTCAACGATCCGTTCCCATTCTCCCCGGCGACACTGTCGCTCTGTTGCATGAACGGATCCAGGAACAAGAACACGACCTATACCCGCAGGTAGTCGATGCGCTGGCAGCCGGACGCCTTCACCGCATTGGAGAGGAGTGACATGAGTGAGCGAATTCCCATCGCCCGCGCTCTGTTGTCGGTTTCGGACAAGACCGGCCTCGAAGCACTCGGTGCTGCACTGGCGGCAGCCGGGGTGGAGATCATCGCCTCGGGCGGCACCAGCCGTTCGCTGCGGGAGGCCGGAGTAGATGTAACCGCTGTCGCCGACGTCACCGGCGCCCCCGAAATGTTGGGCGGCCGGGTCAAGACCCTCCACCCAAAGATCCACGGCGCCATCCTGGCCGACACCACCTTGCCCGACCACCAGGCCGACCTGACCAACAACGATATATCCGCCATCGACCTGGTCGTGTGCAACCTCTATCCGTTCGAAGCGGCGGTAGCCGCCGGCAAGCCGACCGATGTGATCGTCGAAAACATCGACATCGGAGGCCCGGCCATGATCCGGGCGGCGGCTAAAAACCACATCCGGGTGGCGGTCGTAACAACCGCCGATGACTACGACGAAGTGATGGCAGCTCTCGAGAGTGGCGGAACCACCCTCGAGCAGCGACGCCGCTTCGCCACCGAAGCCTTCGCACACACCGGTCGCTACGACGCCCTCATCCACGGATGGCTCACGGAAGGGGAGCCGCTCCCGGAGACGCGGTTGCTGGTCCTGGAACGAGTCAGCAGCCTGCGCTACGGAGAAAACCCGCATCAGCAAGCCGCCCTCTACCAAGAACCGGGGACGACCGGTTGGGCCTTCGAGCTCACCCAGCTCCAGGGCAAGGAATTGTCGTTCAACAACTATGCCGACACCGAATCTGCCTGGGAACTGGTGCAGCGTATAGCCACGCCCGGCTGCGTGGTGGTCAAGCACAACAACCCGTGCGGAGTTGCACAACGAGATACGGTGGTGGAGGCGTTCCGAGCCGCTCGGGATTGTGATCCCGTATCTGCCTTCGGCGGGGTGGTGGCCGTCAATGAACGCCTTGATGAAGCAACCGCCAAAGAAATCTCCGAGATGTTTCTCGAAGTGGTCATTTGCCCCGGGATCACAGAGGAGGCAGCCGCAATCCTGGCTGTCAAGAAGAACCTGCGGGTGCTGGTGGCATCACCTCCAAGCGAGGCCGTAGTCGAAGTGCGTCAGATCGACGGGGGCGCCCTCGTGCAGGAAATGGACCCGCGCCTCACGAACAGTCAGGAGTGGGAGGTCCGCTCGGTCAAGCAACCCACGCCCGAGCAGCTTGCGGAATTACGCCTCGCCTGGGCCATCACCGGCCACTGCCGGTCCAACAGCATCGTCATCGTTCAGGATGGCGCCGCGGTCGGCATTGGAGCAGGAGACCAGAGCAGGGTGGGCGCAGCCGAACGGGCCGTCCGTCAAGCCGGCGACCGGCTCACCGGAGCGGTGGCTGCCAGCGAGGCCCTGATCCCCTTCCGGGACGGATTGGACGCACTCGCGGCGGCCGGTGTGGTCGCGCTGGTGGAGACCGGTGGCTCGCGAAACGATCAGGAAGTCATCGACGCCGCCGACGAGCACAACCTGGTGCTCATGTTCACCGGTATGCGCCACTTCCGACACTGAGCTGAGTTTCCGTTCCGACCCGCCGGCCTGAGGTCATTAGGCGATCCGAACTTCGCTCCCTTGCACGACCTCACCGATCACCCAGGCGGAGTGGCCGTGGGCAGCAAGTTCGTCGATCACCTCTGACGCCGCTTCGGGCCGCACAGTCAGGGCGAACCCGATTCCCATATTGAAGGTGTGGAACATCTCGCCGATTTCGATTTTGCCTTGATCTTGTATGAGCCCGAAGATTGGAGGGGGCTCCCAGCTACGGACATCGATGTGGGCGGTGAGACCTTCGGGCAGAGCCCGGGGCAGGTTGGCGGGAAGGCCTCCGCCGGTGACGTGAGCCATCCCAGAGACCGGAACGGCAGCCAACACGGCGAGCACTGCGGGGGCATAGATCACGGAGGGTTCGAGTAGAACTTCGCCGAGCGTCGATTCGAGGGTCGGCCGTTCATAGTCCGATTCGGCAAACAGTGAGCGGACAAGTGAAAACCCGTTCGAGCGGAGATTCGGGCTGGCCAGGCCGATGACCACGTCGCCCGGCAACACCCGGGCGGAGTCGGGCATGTCACGTCGTTCCACCACCCCGAGGGCGGTGCCTGCCAGGTCGAATTGGGAGGGCTCCATCACGCCGGGATGTACGGCGGTCTCCCCCCCGAGTAGGGCACATCCGGCGGCTTCACAGGCTGCCGCCACCGAGCCCACCAGCGCCTCATCCCGCCCAGAATCGAGCGCTCCCACCGCCAGGTAATCGGTGAAACCGAGGGGGGCGGCACCCTCGGCGGCCAGGTCGTCGACGCACATCGCGACCAGGTCCTGGCCGATGCCGTCGAAGCGGCCGAGCAGCCGGGCGATTTCGGCTTTGGTGCCGACCCCGTCGGTGGTCAACATGACGACCGGCTCCTCATAGCCGGCAGGAAGGGTGAGGCCGGAGGCAAAACCCCCGAAACGGCCGACGACGTTTTTGCCCCAGGTAGCGGTCACCCGGTCGGCGATCGAATCGGTGAAATCCCCCGCCGCGGCCACGTCGACGCCCGATTCGATATAAGAGTTCATGGCTGCTCCAGAACGCCCTTGTGATCACCGATCGGGGTCGGGTAATCACCCGACAGACAGGCTGTACAAAACGTCTCGTTGGCATCGGGCAGGGCCGACGTGAGGCCCTCCAAGGTGAGGTATCCGAGCGAGTCGACATCCAGGAACTCAGCGATCTCAGCCTCCGTGCGATAGGCCGCCAGAAGTGAATCCCGATCGGACGTGTCCATACCGTAGAAGCACGGCCACCGGTAGGGAGGCGAGGAGATCCGGAGATGGACCTGACGGGCACCGGCGGCTCGCACGAGATCCACCAGCTGCCGAGTTGTGGAGCCGCGTACGACTGAATCGTCGACCAGGATCACTCGCTGGCCGTCCAGAATGTCCTTGATGGGGTTGAGTTTGAGGCGGATACTTTGATCTCGCAGCATCTGTTCCGGCTCGATAAAGGTGCGGCCCACATACCGATTCTTGACAAGTCCGTCCTCATACGGGATGCCGGACTCCGAGGCATAACCCTGAGCTGCGGGTATGCCGGACTCGGGCACCGGAACAACCACGTCGCCATCAACCGGCGACTCCCGCGCCAGGCGCCGTCCCATCGACACCCGGGCGGCCTGGACGTTCTGCCCCGCCAGGATGCTGTCGGGGCGAGCGAAGTACACGTACTCGAACACGCACAAACGCCCGGGAACGGTGGGCTGTGGAAATGAGGAGGTGACTCCGGACGCGTTGATGGTGAGGATCTCGCCCGGCTCGATATCGCGTTCAAAGGTGGCACCCACCAAGTCGAGCGCCGCGGTTTCGGATGCCACCACCCATCCGTCCTGGTCGATCCGGCCAAGCGAGAGGGGGCGGAATCCACGTGGGTCACGCACTGCCACCACCGAGCTGTCGTCCATCACCACCAGCGTGTAGGCACCCTCGAAGTCCGGCAGGACCGCACCGATCGCTTCCGACAGTGGAATGTTTTCGTCTTTCTGGATTTGTT
>JAUXJL010000027.1 GCA_030624805.1 Acidimicrobiia bacterium | reverse complement strand
GAAGAGGGAGGCATTGGCGGAGGAGTTGCCAAGGCCCAGGAGGGCCCGGGCAGTGTGACTGTGTATGTTGCCACCGACGACATCACAGCCACTCTCAACCGGGCAACCGAACTCGGCGCCACTGTTGTTATGCCGGAGATGCAGGTGAGCGACGAGGTCACCATCGCCCTGTTCGCCGATCCCGAAGGCCATGTGATCGGCCTCACCAAGGCGTAACCGGCTCGGCGGTGTTCGAGTTCCGCTAGCCGTCCGAGCAGCTGAACCGAACACCGCCACGGCCAGTTGGTGATACGAGGAAACAAGCTCAGGCAGGTCTGGCGGGTCGTTTGAGGCACCCACCATGCTGCGCGGTACAGTGTGACCGCTATGAGTACCGACAGAAACACACCCGAGCGCATCGAGCGCCCAATCTATGAGGCCCCGAGTCTCACAGTCATCGGCGAGCTCACCGAGCTCACTGAGGGTCCTCGAATTTCAAGACGCATCATCGGTTAGGCCCCGGCCCCTCTCGGGCCGGCCCATCGAGGCGACCCTGACCGCATTGTGACAGTCGGGCGGCGAGGGGCGGCCATCACCTGTTTGGTCGGCGTGGGCGCCACCAATCAACCAGCTCAGACTCGCTACGGGAGCGGTCGGCTCCTGCGTTCAACGATCCCACTCACAGTGAAAAGGTCGCGAAAAGATTTCGTGTAGATTCAGGTCCTAACACGCGAGGGGGCCGACATGGCCGTTCGGTACAAAGGTCTCGGTGCGATTCCGAGAGACAACAAAACGATGCAGGAATTCGCAGAGCTCGCTTACTCCGGTCGAGGCTCAATCTCGGTTAATGCCCGGTTGCGACGCCTGATCGAGATCGGAGAGGAGCTGCAGATGACTTCCGGCGACACGGTCCGTGTGGCGATCGTGACCCTGAAGGCGCTCGACGATCACGGGGAACTGCAGCCGGCCATCGACGACGTCCTCGAGGCCTTCAACAGCGGCAAGATGCTGACCGACTTTCGAGAGCCCATGAACCTCTACCTCGGTGGGTCGGCGGTAGCCGCCCTGGCAGTGGCTGTCTGTGAAGCTTGTCGACCGGCCATTGCGTTGCAGGAGTCCTCCGCTGTCCCCGACGACCTCAGTGACGACGACCTCGGTGACGACGACCTCGGTCCCGACGGCCTCGCTGACGACGACCTCGATAACGACGAGCTCGATAACGACGATGTCGATGACGCCAAGACGATCGCGGACCAACCGAGTGTCGGCACAGAGGAGGTAGCGAAGGCGGAGTTCGACACCAGATCGCCTCTAATGCGGAGCGCCGGGTTGTGGCCAGAACGGAACACGGCGGGCTTTCCCCAGATGACTCTCGATGTTGACGTGTGGTGGCCGGGGTTGCCCAATTGGGAGAGGGCCACGATCACCGCATCGGTTACACCGTCACTCGCCTTCTCCGAAGAGAATTTCTCCCTCCTCATCGAGCAGGACGGCGACCCCGAGCCGGCCCGCGTACAGGCGGTTTGGCTCCAGAAGCGAGAGGATCTGAAGGAAGACATCCCGGTTTATGAACTGCGGGGATCTACGTGGGAGGGTGGCCACGACGTCCATCAATTCCGCTTCCTGGTAGCCACGTCATCGCTGTGGTGCCAAGAGCTTCATGACTTCCTTACCACCCGGTGGGTAAACAAGGCCCAGTCACCCACCGGCCCGGACCAGTTCGATTCGAAACCATTCGGGGGCGGACGCCCGCACTTGCAATTTGCGCCGGCGGGCTGACTGGTTGGGTTGCACCGAGGCGTCACCGTCGCTTTGTCGGTTTAGGCTTGAGTGTGCCTATCCAGTCCCAGCTCCGGTCGAACCAGTCCTCCAGCTCATCTGCCCTCCCCACTAGTTCGGCGGGGACCACTACGAATTCCTTCATGGTCCGGCCGTGCTGCTCGGCAAGGGTGGTCCGGTAACGGTCGAGAAACGTCTCACGGTCCGCCGCCGACAGGCGGAGAGCCATCGCACCGGTCTTATCCACTGAACATGACCGTTGCGCGATGTGTACGGCATGGTGGCCCCCTTGTCGACCTCGGGTTTGGTGTCTACCAGTGCCTCATACCGCGATAGCCGATCCTCAGGCCCTCGTACTTACTCGCCATACCGTCAACCTACCTGCCGGGCGGCGGGGAGAACAGGGATGGTCCTCCTCACGACTGAGGAACCGGTTTCGCTCGAACAGGTGACCTCTTCATCGATCAGCCTTGAAGGAATAACTCCTCGCCAACCTGGCTTTGACCTACCGCCGAACAGAAAGACACATTGGAATTAGGAATCACCAGCTTCGCCGAAACCATCCCCGACCCGACCAGCGGGAAGGCGATCGGCCATGGCGAGCGCCTCCGCCAGGTGCTTGAAGAGATCGACCTGGCCGAGTCGGTCGGCCTCGACGTGTTCGGCCTGGGGGAGCATCATCGCCCTGATTTCGCCTCGTCATCGCCGGCCACGGTTCTGGCGGCGGCGGCCGGACGGACCGAAAAAATCCGGCTGTTCCCCGCGGTTTCGATCCTCAGCACAGACGACCCGGTCCGGGTGTTTCAACAGTACGCCACCCTCGACCTGGTGTCCTCCGGCCGGGCCGAGCTGCTCGTGGGACGGGGCTCCTTCATCGAATCATTTCCATTGTTCGGGCTGTCCCTCGACGACTACAACGAGTTGTTTGCCGAGAAGCTCGACCTGCTCCTGCAGATCCGCGACAACGAGCACGTCACCTGGTCGGGTCAGTTTCGGCCGCCGATCGACCAGGGGATCTACCCGAGGCCGGAGAGACCACTGCCGATCCGCGTGGCCGTGGGTGGAACGCCCCAGTCCATCGTGCGGGCTGCCGAGCGTGGCCTCCCGGTGGCACTCGCCATCATCGGCGGTACCCCCGACCGGTTCCTGATGCTCGCCGACCTCCACCGCCGAACGCTGATTGAATCCGGGTTCGATCCCGCCCAGGTGCCACTTTCCGTCCACGGTCACGGGTATATCGCTGACACCACCGAACAAGCAGCCGAGGAGTACTACCCGTCCTACGCAGCGGCTATGAGCCGGATTGGGCGTGAGCGGGGATGGGACCCGATGACTCTTCAGCAATACAACCTGATGCGGGAGCCCGAAGGCTCGCTGGTACTCGGCGATCCCGAGACGGTGGCGACCAAGATCCTCCGGTGGAAGGAGATCCTGGGCGTCACCCGCTTCGAGCTGCACGTCAGTGTCGGAACGCTCCCCCACGCCCAGGTCCTCCGCAGCATCGAACTCTTGGGAACCAAGGTGGCAGCCCTCGTCAACGGGTAACCCAGCCGCACCAGACGCCAAGCCGAGCCTTCTCTGTTGTACGGGGAGGTTTGGACCTCCAGACCGTCGGACTGTCAGGCCGATCTAGAGGAACAACTCGGCGATCTGGATGGTGTTTAGGGCGGCGCCCTTGCGGAGGTTGTCGCCAACCGACCACAGATTGATGCCGCCTGATTCTCCGAGCGTTCCCCGGATGCGGCTGACAAGCACATCGTCCATCCCGGCTGAGTCGAGGGGCGTGGCGGTCCTGTCGCTCCACACCTGCACACCGGGTGCGTCGTCGATGAGCTTGGTCGCCTCTTCGGGTGAGAGCGGATCCCGGAACCACAAAGTGGCGGCGATCCCGTGGCCGACCAGGACCGGAACTCGCACGCAGGTCGGCTCAACGAGCAGCTCAGGGATGTCGAGGATCTTGCGACTCTCGTTCTGAAGTTTCATCTCCTCATCGGTGTAGCCGGCTTCCACTTCGGTGCCGGCGAACGGCAGCACGTTCCATCCGATCGGGCGGGTAAACACCCGGTGATCGGGTTCTTCCCACCCGCCGTCGATGAGAGCTTGAGGGGTCTTGGCGAACCACTCGACCTGATCTCGCAATTCGGCGATAGCGCGGTTGCCGGTCCCCGACACTGATTGGTAGGACGTCGTGACCATGCCCTGCAGGCCGGCGGCCCGGTGGAGCGGACCGACAGCCATCATCAGCACCATGGTGGTGCAGTTGGGATTGGCGATGATGCCGTGGTGGTTGAAGGCCGCATCGCTGTTCACGTCGGCCACCACCAGCGGCACGTCGGCGTCCATACGAAAAGCCGACGAGTTGTCGATGACAATGGCGCCCGCCTCGGCGAATTTTGGGCCGTACTGACGGCTCCGGTCGGCGCCTGCTGAAAAGAGTGCGATGTCAATTCCGGCCGGGTCGACCTTCGCGAGATCCTCGACCTCGAACGGCCCATACCCCGTCTCGATAACGGTCCCAGCCGATCGCTCCGACGCCATCAACCGGAGCTGACCGATCGGAAAGGAACGCTCCGAGAGTGTGTCACGCATGACTCGGCCGACCGCTCCGGTGGCGCCGACGACGGCAACGGTCAGGTCGCTCACGAGGCTGCCTCGGCCGGCAAGTAGTAGTCGTGCAGCGCCCGGACCGCCTCGTCGCATCTGTCGGAATCGATGACACAAGAAATGCGAATCGCCGACGTGGAAATCATCGAAATATTGATGCCATGGTCAGAAAGCACCCGGAACATGTCGGCGGCGACACCTGGATGATTACGCATGCCGGCTCCTACCAACGAGACCTTGGCAATGGTGGGATCGACGTCGACGCCTTCGGCCTCCAGCTCGGGTATCACCTGTTCGGTGGCCGATTTGGCCTTATCCATGTGTGCTTGAGGGATGGTGAAGCTGATGTCGGTGTGACCCTCGGTTGAGACGTTCTGGACAATCATGTCGACGTCAACGTCCTCCGCCGCCAGCGCGCCGAACAATTTGGCGGCGATTCCTGGCTGGTCGGGCACTCCGTGGACCGTCACCTTGGCCTCCGACGTGTCGTGGGCGACTGCGGTGATAACGGTCTGTTCCATTGCGTCCTCCTTGATCCAGGTGCCGGCCCTGTCGTGAAACGACGACCGAACGTGCAGGGGAATGCCGAACCGGCGGGCGAACTCTACAGATCGGGCCATCAAAATCCGGGCCCCGGCGCCGGCCAGCTCCAACATGTCCTCATATGAGACTTCATCGAGTTTGCGAGCGGTTCCCACCAACCGTGGATCAGCAGTGAACACCCCATCCACATCTGTATAAATCTCGCACACATCTCCGCCGAGAGCGGCTGTCAACGCCACCGCAGTGGCGTCGGACCCACCTCTCCCGAGAGTGGTGACGTCACGGGACTCGGGGTCGACTCCCTGAAACCCCGCAACGATCACGACGAGGCCCTCATCGAGATATTGACGCACCCGGTCGCCCCGGATGGCGGTTATCTTGGCCTCGCCGTGGGTGGAATCGGTCAAAATGCCGGCCTGGGAACCGGTGAGGCTGGCCGCCTCGACGCCGAGGTCGCCAATGGCCATAGCCAGCAGCGCCATTGAAATCCGTTCGCCGGCCGTCAGCAGCATGTCCATCTCACGGCCGCCCGGGTGAGAGCTGACCTGGGTAGCCAGGGTGATGAGCTCGTCGGTCGTATCACCCATGGCAGAAGCGACGACCACGACGTCGTTGCCCGCCTTGCGGGTCTCGACCACCCGACGGGCGACGCTGGATATTCGGTCGGCGTCCTTCACCGACGTGCCGCCGTATTTCTGCACGATGAGGGGCATGGCCGCGGAGTATATGAGCGGAGCCGGGTTGCGGTGCCGCGCGGCCCTACTCCTCCCTATCATGCACTCTCGATGCCTACCGACAAGCGCCAGCGTCAGAAAGAAAATCGCGCGGTGCGGCTCGAACAAGAACGTAAGGCCGCCCAGCGGGCCGGCCGAATCCGGGCCGCCCGTAACATCGGGATCCTTGTCCTTGTGGTGCTTGGACCGCTTCTCCTGTTTTCGTTTCTCTCGGGCGGCGATGACGAGCCGGCCGCCACAACCACCAGCACTACCGCCGGCCCCACTACGACAACAACGCCCGAACAAGCACCCACCGCCAGCAGTTATGAGCTATTCGCCGCGCAACCGACCGCCTGCGGCGCCGAACAACCAGCAGCACCGGCCGGCCTGACCTTCGAATCCGCAGTCGACCAGGGCCTGGCCGCCGACGCGACCGTGACCGCCGTGCTCACCACCTCGTGCGGTGACATCACGCTTGCACTCGACCCCGCCATGGCGCCTGAGAACGTGAACAGTTTCGTGTTTCTGGCGAGGGAGGGCTATTTCGATGGCTCGCCGATGCATCGCATCCTTCCCGAGTTCGTCATCCAGGGGGGAGATCCGACCGGGACAGGATTGGGCGACCCGGGATATGTCCCCATCGACGAGTTTCCGGAGTCGGGCACGACCTATGACGTCGGCGACGTGGCGATGGCCAACAGCGGCCCTCCGAACAGCGCCGGCAGCCAATTCTTCATTGTGCTGGAAGAGAACTCGCTTCATATCAGCAACCAGTTCACAAAGTTCGGCCGTCTCGAGGGCAGCGAAGACACGATCGCGGCCATCCGCGCTCTTCCACTTGGGTTCAATTTGTCGGATGGCATTCCATCCCGTCCGCTCGAATCGGTTTACATCGAATCCGTCGTCATCGAAGTTGGCTAGCTCACCGGCCAATTCCTAATGGCGGTCGACCTCCACACTCACAGCGCCTATTCGGACGGATCTGACCCACCGGCCGACTTGGTAGCAAAGGCCGCCGCGGCCGGGTTGGAAGCGGTCGCCCTCACCGACCACGACAATCTGGATGGCGTGCCTGAGGCGCTCGCGGCCGCTCGTCACCACGACATCGAGCTGATCCCCGGCGTTGAGCTGTCGTGCGAGTGGGTTAGAGGTGGCTTCCACATGATCGTCTTGTGGCTGGAGCCAGGTTCGGGACCCCTGCAGGACCAGTTGCTCGAGTTGCAGACCGGCCGGGCAACTCGCAACGAGCGCATGGTGGACAAGCTGGCCGGGCTCGGCGTGGACATCACCTACAACGAGGTCCTCGAGGAAGCGGGCGGCACCGGGGTTGGACGTCCCCATATGGCGGCCGTCCTGGTGCGCAAAGGGGTCGTCGAGTCTATGGCCGAGGCTTTCGACTTGTATCTCACCGCCGGTCGGCCGGCCTATGTGGGACGAGCCCGGCTCACACCGGAAGCCGCCATCGAGCTCTCCCGAAAATCGGGGGCCCTTCCCATCATCGCTCACCCCCACACCCTCGGAATCGCCCGAAGTGAGCTCGATGCCGAATTGAAGCGATTGGCCGGCATCGGATTGGCCGGCCTGGAGGCTTTCTATCCCGAGTATGAGCCCGACACCCGACTCGAGTTGGTTGAACGGGCCCGTCAGGCCGGTTTGGTCCCTTCGGGCGGGTCGGACTATCACGGAAGCTACAAGCAGGGATTGCAGCTCGGCCGCGGGTATGGCGATCTCAACGTGGCGTCTTCAGTCCTGGAGGAATTGCGTTTACTCCGGGCCTGACGGCGGGGACTAGTTACCTCAATTGGGCCATCGACGATGCCGATAAAGAGGGAATGCAGCACATCTCCGAGGCTCCCCCTGCATACGACGACATCGGACCGGCATTTGATCGCACCCGGACGGTCAACCTCATCTTGGCGGGCGTCGCAATCTTCATCATCGGCTTCGAGGTGGGTTGGGGGGCCTTCGCCATCGTGTTCACGACGCTCGTGGTGGGGGGAACGACCAACGAGGTTCTGCGGCGCCGACCCGGAAGGACGACTTCGATCGCCGTTGCTATCGACGTCTCCATGATCGGCATTGTGTTGATACTGACAGGAACCTGGCCAACCCTGCTGCTGGTAGCCACCCCTTACCTGCTCGTCATGTCATTCCTGCTGCTTCCCCCGGGCCGGGCACTTCTCGTCGTCGCGTACATGGGAATCTTGTTCTTGGCCGCCCATTTGTTCTCCCCGGCACCCCTGGGGGACGTCATCGACAACACGCTTGTTAATACAGTCATTGCGGTGCTGTTCATGATTCTTACGGCCATTGCGGTGGCGGCGGCCTCTGGATCGCTTCACAAGATCCGCGGAGTTGAGCGGAAGATGCTCGAGACCGCCCGGCAAGCCAACCTCGCCAAGGATCAATTCGTGTCGATGGTCAGCCACGAACTCCGGACCCCCCTCACCTCCATCGCCGGTTTCGCAGAAACGCTGGATGCGGGGTGGGACGACCTCGAGCCAACCGAGATCCACGAGTTTCTCGGCATTATCAACAGCCAGGCAGATCACCTCCACGCCCTGGTTGAGGACATCCTTATCATCCCCCGCCTCGAAGCGGGCAAACTCACAATCGCCAATACCCCGTTCGATCCTGCCCCCCTGACTCACCGGATCGTGTCGCTCATGTTCCCAACCGGGAGTGAAGCGGACGCCCGGGTAGCCATGGCAGGCGGAATCACCGTGGCGGGCGACCCGCGCCGAATTGAGCAGGTGTTGCGCAATCTCCTCGGCAACGCCCGCAATTATGGGGGCGATGAGGTGCTGGTCGACGGACAGGAGGTCGACGCAATGTACGTGATCTCGGTCACCGACAATGGCCCGGGAGTACCGGCCGCCGACCAGAAGCGGATCTTCGACCACTTCGAGCAGGTCTCGAAGGGTGACGACCGAACCACCTCCGGCGTCGGCCTCGGGCTCCCCATTGCTCGTCAGCTCGTGCAGGCCATGGGAGGAGAACTCACCTACAGCGACGCTTTTCCCCACGGTGCTCGCTTCGCCTTCACGCTGCCCATTTCCACAGACGTTGTCGCCCGGGAAGAACCTACGAAGCACACCGCCTAGTCGGGTAACTCGGGGTCGGTCCGCGTGGCGGGATTTTCGACTCCCCAGGTTCCCGGTTCGAATTCACGAAGCTCGGGCTTCCATCGCGACGTAGTCGTCAATCCCCGGACCTTCGCTTCTTCCTCGGCCAGAATCGCCTGCAGTGCTGCAACGATGACGGCTGCTTCATACTCACCAGCTCCTCCGACGATTTCGACTTCTGGGCTCATGGCGACTCCACCAGCTCGATGAGCGTTCCGGCCAGTGCCTTCGGGTGCACGAATGCGATCCGACGGTCGCCACCGCCTATTCGAGGGGTGTCGTCGATGAGCTCGACGTCTTCGGCACGCAGATGGTCGAGCGCGGCCTCAATGTCGGGTACTGCGTAGGCGACGTGATGCAGGCCTTCACCCCGCTTGGCGAGGAATTTGGCAACGGGTGAGTCGTCGGAGAGGGGTTGCAGCAACTGAATGTGGCTGCCACCAACCGCGATCATGGCTTCCTCTACGCCCTGACTCTTCACCACCTGGCGGTGGACCCTTTGGATGCGGTACTGGCGCTCGTATTCCTCGAGCGCTGCGTCCAGATCGTTGACGGCGATCCCGACATGGTCGAGGTTGATGAGGAACATCAAGCTCGACCGCCGCCGGAGCCACCAACACTGTCGAGATTGAAGAGGAACATCAAGCTCGACCGCCGCCGGAGCCACCAACACTGTCGAGATTGATGAGGAACATGGTGTGAGATTAGGGGCCCTCCACCGAAAGTGCCTGGCCCCCACTAGCGTGCACCCCGATGAGGACGCGACCGCCCATTGCTGAGCTCCGCCGGATCTATGACGAGTCGCGCACCATTGCGGTGGTGGGCGCATCGCCCGACCCATCGAAACGCGCGAACGTGGTTCCCATCTACTTGCGCGACCAGGGGTATCGCATTATCCCGGTCAACCCGAACCACGACGAAGTCTTCGGGGAGCGGTCCTACGCCACACTTTTGGACATCCCCGAACCGGTGGACCTGGTGGACGTGTTTCGGCCACCCGCTGATGCACCCGACGTCGCCGAGAAGGCGGTCCAGATCGGCGCCACGGTCCTATGGCTTCAACTCGGAATCCTGTCCGAAGAAGCAGCTCGCATCGCCGCCGAGGGCGGGCTGGCCTTCGTAGAGGATCACTGCATTGGTCAGATGCACGCCATGCTCGGCCTCGGCCCCGGGCCGCCCCATAACGAGTGAGGCGGTGGCTTCACCCGGGTAAGGCCAAGGTCAGGTACGGCTTCGGTATTGGTGGCCAATACACTTGAAGCCATGACATCCGTGATCACCTCCATCGCCCGGACACCAATCGGAAAGTTCGGCGGAGCGTTCCGCCCGCTCAGTGCCGTCGACCTCGGGGCCGCTGCCATCCGCGGGGCGCTTGACCGGGCGGGTCTCAGGCCGGAGAAGGTAGACGAGGTCCTATTCGGGCACGTATTGCAGGCCGGGACGGGCCAGGTCACGAGCCGACAGGCGGCCGTCCAGGCGGGGATCCCAATGACAGTGCCGGCGACCACGATCAACAAGGTTTGCCTTTCCGGACTGACGGCAATCGGCATGGCCGATCGAGATATCCGTTTGGGCGAGGCCACATTTGTCGTAGCCGGCGGCATGGAGTCCATGACGAACGCACCCTATCTGCTTCCCAAAGGGAGATACGGGTACGGGTATAGCAATGGAGAAGTTGTCGACTCGATGGAGCACGATGGGCTCTTCTGCGCCTTTGACCAGTGCACTATGGGTGCCCAATCGGATGGCAACGGTGCCCGACTTGGGATCAGCAGGGAGATCCAGGACGAGTGGGCAGCCGCCAGCCACACTCGAGCCGCCGAAGCCACCGAATCGGGCATATCGGCGGCAGAGATTGTCCCCGTCAAGGTGCCGCAAAGACGGGGAGATCCGGTCGTGGTGGATCGCGATGAGGGAATCCGGCCGGATTCGACTCCTGAGTCGCTGAGCGGTCTTCGAGCCGCCTTCTCCAAGGATGGCACGATTACGGCCGGCAACGCGTCACAAATATCCGACGGCGCGGCCGCACTGGTTATCGCCGATGCAGCGGCGGCTGAAGCCGAGGGACTCCCGGTAGTGGCTGAGATTCTCGCCTACGGCCAGATCGGCGGCGTCGACGCAACGCTCCACGAACGACCGGCCGAGGCCCTCCGGCTCGCTCTGAAGAAGGCCGACCTCTCACCGTCGGATCTGGACCTGGTGGAGATCAACGAGGCCTTCAGCGGAGTATCAATCTGGTCGGCCAGGATGCTCGACCTTCCTCACGATAAAGTCAACGTGCTTGGTGGGGCCGTCGCCCTCGGTCACCCGCTTGGTGCTACCGGTGCCCGTCTCGTTGTCACACTTGTTAATGCGCTCCGACATCGGGGCGGTGGCATAGGTGGCGCCACCTTGTGCGGCGGCGGCGGGCAAGGCGACGCGTTGGTAGTTCGGGTCCCCTCCGAGTAGCTGAGCGTCGCCGTCGATGGGGCTTGGGCTGGTGGCCGCAGCGACACGCGATTAGGGCTGGCCCCAAGAGCCACGCTGACCAGGCTTGCGGTCTTCCTCCTTCCAATCGAGGGGAGGACGGGAAGCGAATATCAGCCGATCGGCCGGACAACCACGAGCTGGTCGGCGGCGGACTCGGCGCCCCACACTTCTCCGGACCGACCGAGAATTTGGCGTACGTTGCTCGGAAAGGAGGGAAGAGGGAAAGTGTCGAAGGCTTCAGTTACCGGATCGAAGCGGTGGAGTGCGTTGGCCCCAAAATCGCTGACCCAGACAAGATCAGACTCGTCGACATAGACCGCATAGGCCTGCGGGCTCGGGCCCGGGAGCGGCCACGTGGTCCACTGCGCGGTGGTGGGAACGAAGCGACTCAGCTGTCCGGCGTTCCACTCGCTGACCCAGACATCCCCCTTCGAGTCGGCCCATACCCGCCGAGCACCCTGGTCTGCCGTTGGCGGCTCGAGCACGGATACCGATCCTTCGGAGCCGATAGCCCCGACATAGCTGCCGGCAAGCGACGCGTAGTAGATATCTCCGCCGGGTGTCGCGGCTATTCCGTACGGTCCTCGTCCCCGCGGAGCGTCGAACACTTCCATCTCACCGGTGCCCGGCTCGAGGACGCCATACACGCCGTTTTGGCCGGTAAACCACAGGCGTCCGGTGAGATCGAATGCCGCTGTATTCAGATTGGCATTGGGGCGGATTGCGGGAAGCGGAAAAACCGAGACGTCCTCACTATCCGGATCGACCGAAACAACGGCGTTGAGACCCCCATCCGTAACCCACGCCATGTCATCGGGCCCGACGATCACGCCGTGAGGTCGAGATCCGCTCCCAAGGGCGATCTGCCGCACTTCACCCGTAGTCGGATCGAGCCAGCCGAGCAGGCCGGACCCCTGGGCGGTGTACCAGACCCCACCGTCTGCAGCCGGAGCCACGTCGTGAGGTCTCGAGCCGGCCGGCACCGGGTAAGCGATTACTTCGAGACCGTCGGCGGGGATGATGGTTGGGCTGGTGGTGGTCGTCGGAGCGGCATCCGTTGTGGTCGACTGGGCCGGTTGTGAGGAGGCTGTTACCGAGGTCGTCGTTGTAGACGGAGCTTCAAGCACATCTTCGGTCACAGGGTCAGACGAGGCGCAACCCGATGCGACAAGGGCCATCAGGAAAACCAGAGAACGCCAGTGCATGAGGGACGGCAGCGTACAGAGTTGTGTGATTTAGAGCGGGGGAACGTCTCCGACGTTCCTAAGGAGTTGCGAAGCAACTCCCAACACATGCTGGGAACCCCTTCGACGTTCCCAAGGAATTGCGGAGCAACCCCCAACCCGGGCTGGGAACCCCTCCGACGTTCCTAAGGAGTTGCGAAGCAACTCCCAACACACGCTGCTAACCCCTTCGACGTTCCCAAGGAATTG
>JAUXJL010000192.1 GCA_030624805.1 Acidimicrobiia bacterium | reverse complement strand
TGGCCCACCTTTCGCAGCTCTTCACACTGGCGGCGGGTGATCTGATCTTCTCGGGCACACCGTCAGGCGTGGGGCCGGTCGTTCGGGGCGATCGCTTACGCGGCGAGATCGACGGCGTCGGTGAGTTGGTTGTAGAGGTTACGTAGCCGCATGGCCACCGCGGCTCCGCGATTGTTAAGGCGGAGTGCGGCTAGTGATATAGATGTGGCCGAGCTTGCTTGTCCAGCGGTGGTCACCATCGGCCAAGGCCTCGTGAACCCAGCCTGCCCGGTGCCGAATACGGTGATCGTGACGACAAAGGGGTTCGAGGTTGGACCCGTCGGTCGGTCCGCCTTCTGAGTGAGGAATCCGGTGGTCGAGGTCACTGTCGGCGGCGGGCATGCGGCATCCGGGAAAAATGCAGGTCGGACGGTCGGCTTGGAGGTGTCGGCGTTGACTGGCAGTGGGTCGCCGGCGGGTGGTGCCATTCTGAATCGGCCGGCCGGTCACAGGGTCGGTGACCGTGTACCGCCATTCGGTACCCGCTTGTCGCCAGGCTACTTGACGGGCAATGTCGGCGATGACAGGCCCATAACCGGCTAACTCACCTGGGAGGTCGGCCAGGTGGGCGAGGGTGGTCAGATCAACATGGATATCGACCATACCCCCACCCTCCCGACCCCGAGCCGTTGTGGTGCCGGTGAGGAGGTCGAGGAGAACGTCGGCGCGGAGTTGATCCATACTGCGGGACTCGGTGCCGCCCCGTAAGCGCCGGGCCAGGCGATTGATTCGACGGGTGATGGCAGCCACCTGGTGGGGTGGGAGGTCGAGTCCCATCAGGTGGGCAGTGCCATCGGGTGTGGGCTCACTGATAACTCGCCGACCTGCTATTGCCTGCTGGTAGCGGTCACGGGCCTCGTCTGGATCGGTTTCGATACAGAGCCTGCGGATACAAGCCGCTAGTTGTCCAGTGGTTAGGGAGGGAGCTTTTGCGATCATGCCGTCGACGACTTCCCGAGCCGTCGCCACTGAAAGATGTGCCGTGGTTTGTGTGATCATCCGGGCCCGTCGCAGGTCGATATCTCCCGCCGCCAAAAGGTCCCATACTTGTGGCAGCCGTCGCCGGAGGTTCAAGGCGAAGCTCAGTTCGCTGTCGGCTGCCCGGCGTGTCAGGTGGAGGGCGGCACGAATTTCTGCAGCTGCAGATTCATTGGCCAGCTGAGGATCGTCCTCCAGTTCATCCAGCGAGTCCGACACCGCTGCCATACCCTCGAGCACCCGGGCGGCGAAATGTGAAGCGAGACGTTGATGAGCACGCAGCACAACAATCTGTTGGTGCCCGGACAATTCGGTGAGGTTGATCGCCGATAGGAAACCAGCCAAAGCTGGCCCGGGTTCCATCTCGTCCACCGGAGGCATGATTCGGGTGGGTGCCGTATGGTCGAACATACGCTCCAGGGCATCATCGGAGAGGTCGATGCCCGGTAGCACCGCGGCGTCGGGTTCCATTTCCTTTGACGGAGGCGTGATTCGGGTCGGTGCTATAGCCTCGAACATATGTTCGATCGTATCATAGGCCGAGGACAAATACCAGGCCCAAACAGTCTGCCGGGCACTGTGCCGCGCCCACCCATACCACGCCATGGGTAGCGTGTCGCCATGCAGGGAGGAGATCCGTTTGACGCCACCGATCAGGATGCATACGACGCGCTCCAAGCAAAGCTGGTGCCGCTGTGGCATTCGATTGAGAAGCTCAACAAGGACGAACAAACCATCGTCGTCGTGCCTTCGGCAGAGGTTGACTTCGAGCTGACGGCAAGCAGGATGCAGGCGTACGAAGAGCGCTATCTCTTTCTTTTACTTCTTTTGCGCCAGCCGCGGGCCCGGATGATCTATGTGACCGGCCAGTCGATCCACCCCGATATCGTCGACTACTACCTGGACCTCATGCCGGGCGTGATTTCGAGCCATGCTCGGGAACGGCTTTTCCTCATATCGCCCCAGGAAGCGACGGGACGCCCACTGGCCCAGAAGCTGCTCGACCGGCCGCGAGTGCAAGAGCGGATCCGCTCACTGATCATCGACCCCGATCGAGCCCACCTCGTCCCGTTTATGGCGACCTGGAAGGATCGCGAACTGGCGATGCGGCTCGGTATTCCGATGTACGGGGCCGATCCCAAGCACTCATACCTCGGCACCAAGTCGGAGGGCAGGCGGCTCTTCTCGAAGGCAGGGGTGGCTCATCCGGCCGGCCGTGAAGACCTCAATACCGTCGACGACGTCGTGGATGCGATCGGGGAACTGCGACGCGCCAACCCACACCTGCGACGGGTAGTGGTAAAGCACAATGAAGGCGTAGGCGGCTACGGTAATGCCGTCGTTGACCTCGATGATCTTCCCGCTCCGACCAGCTCCAGTACAGAAAGCGAGCTGCGGCGACACCTTGCCGATCTCGACGTACAGGGACCGGGCGCCACCGTCGAGAGCTACTACCAGGTCCTCGCCCAAGAAGGCGGCATCGTCGAGGAGATGGTCGAGGGGTCCGAGATCCGCTCGCCGAGCGTTCAGCTGAGGATCACTCCTCTCGGCGAGGTGGCGCTGCTTTCGACTCACGACCAGATACTCGGTGGAGAAAGCGAGCAGGTGTTCATCGGCTCTCGTTTCCCGGCTGATCCGGAGTACGGTCCCGCCATCAGTTCGAGCGCTCTGACCGTCGGCGACCTCCTCGCAGAAATGGGCGTAATCGGTCGCTTCGCCATCGACTTTGTCGTCGGCCGTGAACCCGGCGGGGATTGGAGTGTCAACGCCATCGAGCTGAACCTTCGTAAGGGCGGGACAACCCACCCCTTCCTCACCTTGCAGTTCCTGACCGACGGGAAGTTTGACGGTGAGACAGGGCTGTTCGTTGCGCCAAACGGTCGAGCGAAGTACTACGTGGCCTCCGACCATGTGGAAGCTGCCGGGTTGTCGGCGCTGACGCCGCACGACGTGCTCGATATGGCGCTCATGCAGGACCTTCACTACGACCAGTCACGCCAGATAGGGTCGGTGTTCCACATGCTGAGTGCCCTCGGCGCTGAGGGTCAGATCGGCGTCACCAGCGTCGGGGACTCCCCGGAGGAAGCAGAGGAGCGTTTCCAACAGGTCGTAAAAGCCCTCACCGCCGAAGCGGCCGACACCAGCTAGGACGGCTGGACGGGTTGGCCGGCTGGCTGAGGCGCTGCGAGACCGCACTCGAACGGCCACTACCCTGACTCGATGGACATCACCCCCACCGCCCGCGCCGCCGAGCTCGATACCCGGGTGCGCGCCTTCATGCAGGAGCACGTCTACCCAAACGAGGAAGCCTTCGAGCAGGAGATCGTCGATTCAGACGACCCGCTTCACATACCCGCCCGGCTCGACGAGCTAAAGGCCATTGCCAAGGCCGACGGCCTCTGGAACCTGTTCCTTCCCGACGAGAGGTTCGGGCCCGGTCTTACCAACGTTGAGTACGCCCCGCTGGCCGAGATCATGGGCGGTGTCTGGTGGGCTTCGGAGGTCTTCAATTGTTCGGCACCCGACACCGGCAACATGGAGATCCTGGCTGAGTTTGGAACGCCTGAACAACAGGACCGCTGGCTCCAACCACTTCTGGAAGGTGAAATCCGTTCGTGTTTCGCCATGACCGAGCCGGAGGTTGCCAGCTCAGACGCTCGCAACATCCAGGCTCGCATCGAGCGCGACGGTAACGAGTACGTCATCAACGGCCACAAGTGGTGGACGAGCAACGCCATCAACCCCAGGGCCAAAGTTGCCATATTCATGGGTGTTACCGACCCCGAGGGCCCCATCTATCAGCGCCAGAGTCAGGTGCTGGTTCCGATGGACGCCCCCGGCGTCGCGGTGGTCCGCCCGATGCTTGTGTTCGGTTTCGACGACGGCTACACAGGCCATCCCGAGGTGCGCTTCACCGACGTCAGGGTCCCGATCGCCAACCTCATTGGTACCGAAGGTGCTGGTTTCGCGATTGCCCAGGCTCGCCTCGGTCCCGGCCGCATCCATCACTGCATGCGACTCATCGGCGCAGCCGAACGAGGCCTGGAGCTCATGTGCCGGCGGGCGCTGTCGCGGGATGCCTTCGGCGGCCCACTGTCCGACCAGGGTGTCATCCAGGACTGGATCGCCGAATCGAGAGTCAGGATCGAACAGTCAAGGCTCCTGACGATGAAGGCGGCCTGGATGATGGACACGGTCGGCAAGAAAGCCGCCCGAGTCGAGATCTCCGCCATAAAGGTGGCAGCCGTCGACACTGCCAACTACGTCCTCGACCGGGCCATTCAAGCCCACGGGGCCATGGGCCTCAGCCAGGACACGCCCCTGGCGCGCCTGTGGGCCTACGCCCGGACGCTCCGATTCGCCGACGGGCCCGACGAAGTGCACAAACGATCGATTGCCCGCCGCGAACTGAACAAACACACCGCCTAGAGAAGCAGCCGCCAAACGGTTCTGAGGGAACGTTAATCGACTGTCGGTCTCGCCTCCTGGCCCCCCAGGCTCAAACTCTTCCAAACACCCCCCGATAACGAGAAATACCTGCAATCGATGGGGGGGAAATGCCCGACTACGCAAAGAAGATCATGAAGAGCCGCGCCGAGGACCTGCAACCCGGCGAAGTGCTAGAAGCTGCCACGCTCGGCCAGCCAAGCGGAACCTTTCTCAGCAGGCAATGGGAGGTTTGGTCGGCGTTCTGGCTG
>JAUXJL010000301.1 GCA_030624805.1 Acidimicrobiia bacterium | reverse complement strand
TACTGGGTCTCTCTCCACACCAGCCCATCCCGATATTCCAGGATCTGCACCCAGTGGTAGGTTCTGCCATCGGGCCATACCCCTTTGCCTTCGTTGGTGGCGAGGTCGCCGGTATCCGAGATCTGGACGATGGGCGTGGCCATGAAGAACCGCGGGGAAGCTGTCCGTACGACCTCGGCCTTTTGAGTGCCACCCTTGATGACCTCTGTGACCGGAGCCGGGAGATCGAAGTGGTCTGCGTAGTCTCGGTGTGCGCCAGCCCAGGCTTCATGACTTCGGAAACGCTCGCCCGACTGGGGGTAATAGCACTGGTAGTCGGGGTGGCGCATCTCTCCCACCGCATCAATGTCCCCCGCCGCCATAGCCTTCGCGTACCGCTGAATCCGATCACTCATGTGTTCGCTCCTTCGCGCCTGAGCCTACGCATCCTCTCAGCCGCTGATGAACCCGCCGTCCACGACCATTGTTTGTCCGGTCATGAAAGTCGCAGCGTCAGACAGCAGGTACACGGCCGCGCCGGCTATGTCGTCTGGCTGGCCGTGGCGCCCGACCGGAGACCGGTCGACCATGTGCTTGAGCAGATCCTCGTTCTCGATGAGAGTGGATGCGAAACGGGTCTCGACCAGGCCGGGGGAGATGGCGTTTACCCGGACACCTATCGGGCCGAGCTCGTGGGCCATGGTTTGGGTCATCGAGATGAGAGCCGCTTTCGTCATCCCGTAGACGCCCTGGAGTGGTGCCGCTCGCATGCCGGAAATGCTGGCGATGTTGACGATCGATGCACCGGATGTCGCCTGCTCGACGAAGGCACGACTGGCCAGGAGTGGGCCCTTGAGGTTGACCTCAACGGTCTTGTCGAAGGCCGGTTCCTCGATTCCGAGGATCGGCCCGAAGTACGGGTTGGTGGCGGCGTTGTTCACGAGGCCGTGGACGGCACCATAGGTGTCCTTGGCTTTGGCGAAGAGGTTGGTTACCTCGTCGGGGTGCCCCATGTGGCAGGCCACCGCCAGTGCCGAGCCGCCCTGCTCGCCGATCGAAGCGGCGACTGTGTCCAGACCCTCCTGCTTCCTGGCAGCCAGAACAACGTTGGCCCCAACCGTAGCGGCGGCGCGGGCGATTGCCTCACCAATTCCGCGACTGGCACCCGAAATGACGATGGTCTTGCCGTTGAGCGTGATCTCTGAAGTCATGAACGGCACCCTACCTCCTCATCCGGCTCCGTAGGATTGGAATAGCGACCTATCGACGAGGAGATCGGCATGCGGATCGAAAAAGACTCAATGGGCGAGGTCGAGGTGCCCGATGATGCCTATTACGGGGCGTCCACCCAGCGGGCCAAAGACAACTTCCCCATTTCCGGTATCGGGTTTAGCCGCCGGTTCATCTGGGCGCTCGGGCTCGTCAAGGCGGAGTCGGCTCGTACCAACCAGGAACTTGGGACCTACGCGGCCGATTTGGCCGAGGCGGTGGCAGCCGCCGGAGACCGCGTGGTTGCTGGTGACGTCGATGATCAGTTCGTGCTCGATGTCTTTCAGACGGGGTCGGGGACTTCGACCAACACAAACGCCAACGAGGTGATTGCCAACCTTGCCAGCGAGGCGCTCGGATCCGATCGGGGCAGCAAACACGTCCACCCAAACGATCATGTCAATCAGGGCCAGTCTTCGAATGACGTCATCCCGACCGCTATGCACATTGCGGCAGTGGCGGCGATTCGGGAGGACCTGCTGCCCGCACTCAGCGGGCTCGCCTCCTCCCTCGGCTCCAAGGCCGCCGAATTCGATGAGATCGTCAAATCGGGTCGAACCCACCTCATGGATGCCACGCCGGTACGGCTGGGTCAGGAGTTCTCGGGTTACGCCGCCCAGGTGGCGAAGGGGGCGGGACGGATGGAAGCCGCTCTCCCCGACCTCGAGGAGCTGGCACTTGGTGGCACTGCCGTCGGCACAGGGATAAACGCTCCCGAAGGTTTTGCCGACAAGACGATCGCCCGCATTGCCGAGCGAACCGGTATCCCGTTTGTGGAAGCCGCCGATCATTTCGAGGCGCAGGGCGGCAAGGATGCGGTTGTGGCCGCCTCGGGTGCCTTAAAAACGGTGGCAACGTCTCTGTTCAAGATCGCCAACGATCTCCGCTGGCTCGGTTCTGGCCCCCGCACCGCCATCGCCGAGATCAAGCTTCCCTCGCTCCAGCCCGGCTCATCCATCATGCCCGGCAAGGTGAACCCGGTGATTCCCGAGTCGGTGATGATGGTGGCCGCCCAGGTTATGGGTAACGACACCTCGATCACGTGGAGTGGAGCCAACGGCAACTTCGAGCTCAACGTGATGATGCCGGTGATGGCTCACAACCTGCTGCAGTCGATTGAGCTATTGGCAAACTCGGCCACCGTGCTCAAGGAGAAGTGTGTCGACCATCTCGAAGCAGACGCCGAACGGGCCACCGAGCTCCTCGAGCGCAACATCATCATCATCACGGCGCTCGCTCCCAAGATCGGCTACGACCTGGCAGCCGAAATCGCCAAGACGGCCTTTGCAGAGGGCCGGGGCGTCCGGGAGGTGGCTGCCGAGAAGTCCGGCCTGTCCGCCGAAGAACTCGAGGCTGCCCTCGACCTTCGCGCCATGACCGAGGGTGGGATCACCGGCTAAGAGGCAATGACGCAAGCTGGACTGGAGCCAGACGTATCACTGCTCTCACCCTCCTTGGACGATCGGTAACCCTCCGGGTTCCGCAGGAT
>JAUXJL010000092.1 GCA_030624805.1 Acidimicrobiia bacterium | reverse complement strand
TACCTACGGCCCCGACAAGGGCGCCCTGTACCTTGGCCGCTGCGCACAGGCCATGCATGCTGCGACTGGATTGCCGATTGAAGCACAATTCGAGCCACCCGAGGATCTCGATGTGCTCAACCAGGTGCGCGATATGGGAGTGAGCGCGGTCGGGATCCACATGGAGTCGTTCGATCCAGTCGTACTTGCCCACATCGCACCCCCAAAGGCTCGGACCGGCATCGAGGGGTACTTCGCAGCGTGGGAGCGTGCAGTAGACGTGTTCGGTGAGGGTCAGGTGTCGACCTACGTTATCTTGGGCATGGGGGAGGATCCTGATGTGACCGTTGCGGGATGCAAACGCGCCATCGACATGGGGGTCTACCCCTTCATCGTGCCGATTCGGCCGGTGCCGGGGAGCCTTCTCGAGGACCTGCTTCCGCCGGATGCCGCCTACATGGAGTCCATTTACCGAAGAGTCGTGCCATATCTCGTAGACCGAGGAATCGGATCGTGGAACGTCTCGGCGGGGTGCGCCCGATGCCAGGCGTGTTCCGGAATGAGCCTGATCGAGCAGGAATACATTGAGCTCTCTGCACCGAACAAGAACGGCACTCGCATCCCCATTCGATAGATCGATTGATCTCGATATCCTCAGCCGAGGTGGGAGCGACCTGCTCTGTCGACCTACCGCGAGTGAGGCCGAACGGGCCATTTGTGCTCAGCTGCGACACGAGGTCTTCGTGGTCGAGCAGTCGATCTTCGACGTGACCGACGGAGATACGCGAGATTTTGATTCGGCAACCGTCCACCTCGTGGCGGATCTCGGTGGGGTGGCGGGCGGGACGGTCCGAATCTATCCACTGGACGAAGCCGGCCTCTGGAAGGGCGATCGGCTTGCCGTCGCTCGCCCATTCCGAAAAATGATCCTCGGAAAACAACTGGTCCGGACGGCCGTTCGAACGGCCGGCGAGTTGGGAGGCCGAGAGATGGTCGCGACCGTACAGATTCCGAACATACCCTTCTTCGAGCGGCTCGGATGGCGGATCGAGGGTGCACCATCAACCGAGTACGAGCTGCCGCATCAGAAGATGCGGATCGTCCTGAGTCAATCCGATCCTGAGAGGGACACTCGCGGCCGGTGAGGCAGACTCCTACAGCGGGGGGATTCCAGTGAGATGGTCTTCCGGGAACCGTACGAGTGCTTCCGACTCGCCACGGTGGGCGACGACCAGTTCGCCGGTGTTTGTGACCTCACCGATCTGCTGACATGTGAGACCCCGTTCGACGAACGGCTGCCGACATGCTTCGATGCGGTCCGCATCGGTGCAGAGAAGAAATGCGAAGGCCGGGAAGGCTACGAGCCACTGTTCCAGAGCCACGTCCCTGGGTAGCGGGATCGCATCGAGGTCCAAAATCGCGCCGGCCTGGCGGGCCTCGAGCAACATGGCAAGGGATCCGAGGAGTCCGGCCATACTTACGTCCTTGGCAGCGACCGAATCGCCGGCCGCCGCCACCTCCGCCAGGATCCGCACGTCACCGGCCATCTGGTCGCGTCGCTCATTGAAGGACGCAAAGAAGGGAAAATCCGCCCGCATGGTGCCGTCCAGCGCACACGCGAGGAGCACCACCTGTCCGGGTCGAACGTTCCGTACCGACAAAATTGCGGTCGCTTCGCCAATGCCAAAAGCCGACACGGACGCTGGGCCATCACGCACGGTCAAATGTCCGCCGACGATGGGGACGTCATACATCCGGCTTGCGTCCTGCAGGCCCTCGAGCACCAACCCCGCGATGCCGGCCGGTGCGACCACTGTGTCGAGGATGGCCAGTGGGGCAGCGCCCATAGCGGCCAGATCGTTGACGTTGGCGAGAACTGCCGCGAAGCCTGCCCCTCTCGGATCGGCATCAATAAAAGGCGGGAACATAGCTTCTCCGCCCACCACGACCTGGCCTCCACGCGTTGGGACAAGAGCGCCGTCGTCACCAGGTCCGGTCAGCCAGTCCGTGGCTCCTAACACCCGCGATACCGAGGCGATCGGGGCCTTCTGGGCGACTCCGGCATGGTTTCGGTAAGCCTCCGCCACCCGATGCAACGTCGTCAAAGACCCAACCTGCCTCTCCGGGACGGCACTGCTCGGCCGTGGTTGCTAGACCGCCTGCGGCCTATGCTTACAGGAAAGTACACGGGCGTTGAGTATAGGAGACGTCATGACACCGTGGTCAGTGGGCCGCAGCGACCGCTCGAGCAAACCACGGCGCCTGGGCCTTACCCACGTGATCGATACTGGCGTCCCGATTGAGCATCTTCGCGGCCAGTTGGATGTGATCGCCGAATACGCGGATGTTTGGAAATTCGGCTTCGGGACCAGCTACCTCGACCCGACCGCCGGCAAGAAGGTCCAGGTGCTCGGCGATGCCGGTGTCACGGCCTGTGTGGGAGGCACCCTGCTCGAAGCCGCCTGGATCGAGTCGAAGCAGCTCGACTGTTTGGCCTGGGCCAAAGACCTCGGGTTCCCCTCCGTCGAGGTGTCCAACGGTGCGGCTCGCATGTCAGGAGCCGAAAAGCGCCGCCTCATCGAGATCGCGGCCGTCGACTTCGTCGTGATGTCGGAGATCGGGAGTAAAGACCCGCAGGATCAGGTGTCCGGCTCGGCTTGGGCGGAAGAGATGGTCCTTGACCTCGATGCGGGCGCCACCTGGGTTGTCGCCGAGGGCCGGGAGAGCGGAACTGTCGGCCTCTACCAACCTGATGGGGTAGTCAAGTGGGACGTGGTCGAGTCGATCGCCAATGCGGTCGGAATCGAGCAGGTCATCTTTGAAGCTCCGAGGACTTCACAACAAGCTGCCCTCATTCGCGCATACGGCCCGGACGTATCGCTCGGGAATATCGCACCGAATGATGTGCTCGGACTGGAAGCGCTTCGTCGGGGGTTGCGGGGCGACACACTTGGTATCGGAATCGATCCCGGTGCTCAGACATGACCAATCTGATGCCGGATCGGTACCGGCAAGTAGCCATCGCTGACGTCGACCTCGACCTGAGCCGTCGGAGCATCGAGGAGTTCTTCCTCGGGCGCGAAACGTACCGGCGGACCCGCTACGTCGTGGTAGTCGCCGAGGGGAGCATGGCGCTGATCCGGGTCGAAAAGGATTCCGAGGAGCCTTTGTTCTCTCCGATCACCGGTGTCGAGCTCATCGCGGGCCGAGACGAATGCGCGTTGATCCGTGATCCTGAGGCCGACACCGGAATCCCATCTCATCTGGCGGTCGCGGCTCAGCGCCACGCCCCCGACAAGCGCTGCGTCGCAGTCATTGGCCGCTATGAGCACCTGAGCTTCATCGTTGATCCACAGCCGCTCGAGATTGTGGTGCGCGACGTGGTTCCGCCCCACCCGGCGAAACTGGTCGACCAGGCAAGACGCATCATCGATATGAGTGAGGACCTGCCGCCGATCGTGCTCGTACCCGATGTCGTCGATCTCGACGATCTGGTAGACGGAACGGGCGAGTATCTGCTCCCGTGTGCGGGCGCGGCGACCGATGATGGTCGGGCCAACCTGAGCTATCTCGATCAGCGGCCCCAATATCGTGACTGGACGTTGGTCGGTTGCGCACGTTCCCAACAGATCCACCGGTGGTTCTACGGCCGGGACGCTCCGACGCGGGATTTCTGCCCTCGGCAGCGAGCCACGGACGATGGGAAGGTCGTCCTGACGAAATGTTGCCTGCTCGAGTCCGGTATGGAGGTGCGAGACACTGTTGTGTACGTTCCCTGGGGCTCCACCCTGGCGGGCGTTCGCGAGGGCCTGGAGGCCGCGATCGCCCTCAGTCGGCCCGACTCACGTCAATTGGCCGATGGGCCTTCGGGGGGTTTTGTCGATCTCAAGCCCGCCGCGACAGAGCACTAGTGTCCCGAATCGCCGACTCACCGATGTACGCACATCTGTGGGGCACGGACGAGCTGCGGGCACATTTCTCGGAGCAGGGCCGGCTCGAGGCGTGGCTCACGATCCTGGTTGCATTGGCGGAGGCACAGGCGGCCAATGGGGTCATTCCCAGCGATGCAGCCAAGCAGATCCGAGCCAAGGCCACGATCGAACATCTCGACCTGGACTTTGTTGCCGGGGAGACACAGCGCTCCGGCCATTCGACCCTGGGACTATTACGCGGCCTCGAGAGAGTCGTACCCCCCGGCGTCGCGCAGTATGTGTACTACGGATCGACTGTGCAGGACATCACGGACACGTGGACGGCCCTAACTATGAAGCGGGTCGGCGAGATCGCATGGGTTGAGCTCCGCGCGTTGGAGACCGACATTCTGGAATTGGCCAAGACGCATCGGTCGCTCGTCATGGCGGGCCGCACCCATGGACAGATCGGGTCGGTCATCACGTTTGGATTCAAGGTCGCGTCGTGGGCTGACGAGATCCGCCGCCACATCCATCGACTTGCCGAGGGTCGGGAGCGTTGGCTGGTCGGTCAGTTGGCCGGTTCGGTCGGCACGCTCGGCGCGCTCGGCCAAAACGGCCAGGCGGTCAGGGCCGACTTCTGTGAGTTACTCGGCTTGCAAGATCCGGGGATGTCGTGGACGACCAGCCGGGACCGAATTGTCGAGTTTGCCTTGCTCCTCGCGATGATCGCTTCGACGCTCGCCCGGATCGGCGACGAGGTATATGAACTACAACGGCCCGAGGTGGCAGAGCTGACCGAATCCGCATCGGGTCGTGCTGTCGGCAGCATCACCATGCCGCACAAACGGAATCCGGAGGGCTCCGAGCATCTTGTGACGCTGGGGCGGGTTGTGCGGTCAAACGCACAACTTCTGCTCGACGCGTCTGTGCAGAGTCATGAGCGCGACGGACGGGGATGGAAGACTGAGTGGGTCGCGTTTCCTGAAGTCTGCTTGCTGACGGCGACGTCCTTACGCTTGGCCCGTGAACTCGTAGCCGGGCTGGAGGTCGATGCGTCCGCCATGGCAAAAAACCTCGATCTGACACACGGCTACTGGGCTTCAGAGTCAGCACTCGTCGAGCTCACCGGGAAACTCGACCACCGACGTGGCCAGGAAATGCTGCATCAAGTGCTCCGGCATGGTTCGGAAAGCGGCCTCGATTTCAAGGACGCCTTGCTCGCCGACCAGGAACTGAGCCGCTACTTGGACGCCGGGACCATCGATACGCTGCTCCGAGAACCGGTCCCAGGGTCGGCGGCTCTAATGGTGGATGCGGTTATTTCGCGGGCCCAGGCTGAGAGGTCTCGTGAATCGGACGATTGGTGATGAGCTTGCCGGACAGGTTCGTGCTGGGACCATTGCCGACACCCCTTGTGCCGGCGCCCCGGCTGGCGTCGGTTCTCGGGCTGGACGAGCTCCTCATCAAACGGGACGATCTCACGGGGTTCAGCTTTGGCGGGAACAAGGTCCGGAAACTCGAGTTCTTGATCGCCGACGCCCGGGCGCGGGACGCCGACACCATCCTCGTGATGGGGGGACCCAAGTCCAACCTTTGCCGGACGACGGCGGAAGCCGCCCGCGTCGCCGGATTGGCGTGTGAGCTTATTCTGTACGGTGATCGCCCGTCGGTGCCACCCTTCAACTTATTGCTGGCGGAGACGGCCAACGCCACCTGCCGGTTCACCGGCAGCGACGATCGAGGATCGGTGGACGGATTCGCAGAACGACGGGCCGGGGAGCTGACCGAAGCGGGACGCAAGGTCTATCTCATACCTCGGGGAGGGGCCACTGCGGTTGGAGCGGTCGGTTACCACCTTGCCGCCCGAGAAGTCGTCGGTCAGCTTGGCGCTCTCGGTTTCGATTCGGCCACCGTCCTGGTGGGTGTTGGGTCCGGCGGCACCCTCGGAGGCCTGGCTTCGGGCGTGTCGGAGCTCGACGCCCCGCTCGAGCTCGTCGGTGCGTCCGTGAGCCGGGACCCCGATGCCGCAGCTGCCCAGGTTGTGTCGATTGCCGAGCAATGCTCAGAATTGCTCGGCGCGAGCCGGCCTGCAGTCGACGTGAAGATGATTGATGCCCGCGGGCCTGGCTACGGGAAACCATGGGACAAGGCCCAGGCAGCTCTTGAGTCCGCTCGGACGACTGAAGGCTTGGTGCTCGACCCGATCTATACCGCCAAGACGGCTGCCGTGCTCGTGGAGCTAGCTGCCGCGGGCCTGAGAGGGCCCGTAGTGTTCTGGCACACGGGCGGGATGGTCACCGCCATCGATGCTATCGGACGGGAGGGCGACGCATGACCGACGATCTTCATAGGCTGGCCGGACCATCTGAGCTCGCCCCTGCGCAATCTCTGATCGATGCCGGCTTCGCGACCGAGATCGCTGACGCGCCGTATCTCCCTCATGGGTTGAACCTGGCCGACATGGCCCACGTCCTCGATCTGCACGGCAGAGGCCTGGTACCCGACGCCGCCCTCCGAGACCTCTCCCGGGTCCTGCTCGAGGCACATGAGACGTCCCCCGACGACTTCCCGTATGACCCCACGTGTGGCGAGACCTACAACTGCCGTGAAAAGCACTTCACAGAGCTGATCGGAGACGCTTCCGGTTGGTTGCATGCCGGACGTCCGAGGCGCGAAGCAACCCGGGTTGCGTTGCGGCTGGTGCTGCGCCGGATGTGCGCAGAGCTAGTCATCGCAGCCGCAGAATTTATCGAAGCGATCGCGGTGATTGCGACCGACCACGCCGAAACGTACATGCCAGATCAGACCTATCTGCAACACGCGCAGCCGTCGACGTTTGGCCACTATGTGCTCGGGTTCGCCGCCCCGGCCGCCCGCGATATACGGCGGCTCCTGACCGAACTCGTATCGGTGAATCTGAGCCCGGGAGGAGCCGGGTGTGTCAACGGAACGAGATTACTCAACGACCGATTCGAGATCGCCAACTCCCTCGGCTTCGGAGGCATCATCGAACACACCCGTGATGCGATGTGGCAGACCGATGTGTTGATCTCGCTCCTGTCGATCACAACCAGCCTGATATCGAACGAAAGCAAGCTCGCTGAGGACCTCGAGATCTGGGACAGCCCCGAGTTCGACTACGTCGAACTCGCCGGCCCCTACACGCGTGCCAGCGTGCTCATGCCACAGAAGCGGAACCCGTACGCGTTGGCGATCGTTCGGGGAGCGTCCGGCGTGCTGATCGGCCGCCTCTCGGGCTTCCTGTCGGTTATCAAGACACCCTCGGCGCGCGGCGACAACTACATATACGCCTACGGTGAGGTGCCCCGGGCGCTCGGCCTGGCCCGCCGGATAACGGTTCTGATGACGGGGGTGGTGTCGACCCTCAAGGTGAGACATGAGCGGCTCTTCCGACAACTCGAGGGTGGGTTCTCACAGTCCACCGATCTTGCCGAATACGTGATGCTCGAGGCCGGTGTCGACTATCGCACGGCCTACCGGGTGGTCGGCCACACCGTGCGTGAAGCGAGTCGGAACGGTCAGCGTGGCCTCGACATCAAGGGGGCCGACATCGAT
>JAUXJL010000070.1 GCA_030624805.1 Acidimicrobiia bacterium | reverse complement strand
TGGCTATGTCGGGCATCACATCAATCGGGCTGAAAATGACCCCAACTCCATATCCCTCTACCTGGCGGTCGGGGACATGGAGAAGGCGAAGGCCTTTGCCGCCTCTGACGAGCTAAAGGCAGCAATGCAGGAAGCCGGGGTTACCAGTGTCCCCGACTTCCTATGGGTTAAGCCGGTTGCGGAGGACGTAATATGGGACCGCGAGCTACCTGCCGTGATAATCACCCACACCGTTGACGATTTCGATGCCTGGCTAGCCGAGTACAAGAGTACCGAAGCAGATGCGATGAGAGAGGCCGGGGGAATCATCGGCCACGCCGCCAACCAGGGAATCGACAACCCGTCCTTGGCTCTGGTCTACCACCAGGCAGAGTCGTTCGACACACTCCGGGCCCTCGTCGCCTCCGACGAATTGCGCTCGGTGATGAAGGAAGCCGGAGTTAACTCTGAGCCCGAGTTCTCGTACCACACCGGAGGCTGGGGCAAGCTCTACTAGGCGGTCCCCGGTTCAGAGAGACTCTCCATGTCGACAGGCAGTGTCGGCTTGATCGCGCTCCGATTGGAGGGCCCGAGCAGGTGCCGCTGGTAAATAAACAGGTGCAGTGGCGTCGAGCAGGTAGCCTCAATTTCGGATTGAAGGAGGGAGGGGCTGATGAAGCGACTCGGGCGAGGGTATGTACTCGCAACGGGCGTCAAGCTGGCCCTCGGGCTCGCTGTAGGAGCTATTGCCTAGACCGATCCTCCCAGTGCCGGCGGCGACGCTCTCAATGCCATTCCTGATCTGATCCCTGAAGGGTTTCCGGGCAAATTCGACCTTACCGAGGCCGACGCCGAGTTCGGTATGCTCGTCAGCCTCTTTGGCCAATTTTCTCAAGTTGCCGACCTTGGAACCGGAAGCCGGCTAACGGGGCCATTTGATGGCATACGGCTACGGCGCCTGGGAGAGTAGACCTTTTTCTGGTGCCCTTCGGACGTGCACGCGCTTTGCTCGCGGGTACCGCCGGTGTAGGCGGTGGGGACGGCCTGATGCCTGGGCCGCGTGGAGAGTGGACCTGTTTTCTGGTGCCCTTCGGGTACGTGCGGATCGCTTCGCTCGCTCGTGCCGCGTACCTGTCGATGTGCTGGCGCACTCCTCTCCCGGAGGCCTGCAGCGCCCGGGGGAGTCCCGAACCTGAAAGCGTACATGTTGCTGCGACTCACCGTGGCGCCGGACGGCTCGGCGCGAGGCATTCGCCCGGATCATCGCAATCAATGCTGGACGAAATAGCCTCCGCGGATGGCTGCGTCCCATGATGAGAAGACGGCAGGAGCAATCCCATAGGGGAGCTCGTCCTCTGGTGAGATGTAGTAATGCCTGCCGGCCTGGAAATGCGTCACAGTGGTGAGCGGGGCCGGCTCCATGGCAGCGAACATAGGCAGGATGACGTCCTCATACACGTCCGGGCTGTGGTCCCTGCTGTTCACGGAGATCCCGAACAGTACGTTCGGCACCCGTCTGGTCCCGGGCCCGCTCAGCTCGCGCGTCAAGCCGACGTACTCGTCTACCAACGCGTCGGTCGCGTTGTCATCGAGGCCGAGCCGGGCCGCCGTATGGCGGGCCGCGTCGGCCAACGAACCGACGATGTTCCACGTGACGAGGTATTCACTCTTGAATTGAGGCCTCCGCTTGGCTGTCTCCCAGCCGTCCAGAACATCCTCCATGAGCCATGGAAGCCTCAGCAACGCATCCGGGCCCTCATGGCCGAGTGCTTCGGCACCAGCGTATCGGGCGGTGTCACGCCAGGTTCTGATATAGAGCTCGTCGAACGGGTCCGTTCTCAGTTGAGCCGTACTCGAGCTGCGTGCAGGGCCCTTGGCCTTGCCCATAGAGCCGCTCCATGCATGCTTCTGCTCGTTGATGTAGCCGAAAGCGGAGTTCTCAATGGCCAGCACGCCCTCGATGTTCGCGACCCGCTGGGACATCATGAACTGCAGAGGCCCTCCCGTGGAATGACCGTGGACGTAGATCGAAAACTCCTCTTCTGGGAGCATTCGCTGCATCGCAGTCCGGCAAGCAACCTCCATCGCTAGAGGGCTGGCGGCCAGCCGATCCTGGAAGAGGGTCGCAGGCTTGGCCTTGGCGAACGTCCGCCGGCCATAGCGAGCTCGCATCGACTCGTCCTGCCTCACCTCATATTGATCCGGTGTGATGTGCTCACCGTGTTTCCAGATCGGCGTGCGGACCGTTCCGTCTGGATTGATCGTGTCCCCGGGCCAGTCGCGGCTCGGGTCGTCGAGATACAGGCGGCCCGGGAAAGTGCCGGATACGACCCGGTAGCCGAACTTGGCGGCGAGGAGTTTCGCCTGGCGCTCCATGCTCTTGTAGTCGCCGGCGCCACCGTGCAGCAGGAAGATGCCGATCTTCTTGCCGTCGGCTCCAATGGGTATGAGGCTCTGATCTGTCGGCTGATACACAACGACGCCGACATCCCAATCCAAGCCGGCGCAGTCGATCGTGAAAATTTGCTCCTCTAGAGTGATCTCCAGGTCCGGACTCGCCAAGAACTCTGTCGAGATCCTCACGGTCTCTTCGCGGGACACCGACGTGAATGTATCGACCGTCGAGTGAGATTGGACAGGAGTCACGTATGCCATGGTTCGTCTTGCTTTCATACTTTTCAGTGGGACACGGCCGAGTGACCGCCGTCCACGAACACGTTCTCTCCGATTATGAACGAAGAGTCGTCCGAAACGAGAAACAGCACTACTTGCGCCAGTTCGTCTGGCCGGCCCCCGCGTGATGCCAGGTTCTTGACCGGGCGCTCCGGGTCAAAATCGTCTTTGCCGACCGGTGACCCAATCCTATTCGGAACCACCGAGTCGACCCGGATTCCATAAGGTGCGAGTTGCACTGCGATGGCGCGCATCAGATTGGCCACGCCCCCCTTGGCCGCCGAGTAGGCGACCGCCCGGTCGCGACCCCGGAAGCCTGAGGTGGACCCACGTTGACCATCGCCCCGCCTTCACCCTGCTCGATCATCTGCTCAGCCACCCATTTGCATGTCAAGAACTGGCTCGTCATGGTCACGGCGATTGTTCGCTCGAACTCTTCGAAAGAACAATCACGGATGTTCTTGTTATCGGAGATGGCGACGCCGTTGATGAGGATGTCGATGCGCCCGTAGGCCGCCACCGTCTCCCGAACCATGCGTTGGACGGAGCCTTCTTCCGAGACATCGGCTTGGATGAAAACGGCGACACCAGGATGGGTCGAATTGAGCCTCTCAACCACCTGAGATCCCCGACCTTCGTCGGCATCGACTGCGGCGATTCGCGCCCCTTCAGCTGCGAACAATTGTGCCGTGGCCTCACCGATGTTTCGCCCTGCGCCCGTGATGATGGCCACCTTGCCATCGACCCTCCCGGTCATCGCACCTCCTCGCAGCTGCGGCGCTGCTCAGTCCTCGGCAGCGTCGGCGCCGTCGTCCGTTGCTTCGGGTGTTGGTCCGGCGAGCGGTACCCCCCGCGTCGGGGGAAATCTGTCCTTGCCGGCGATCAGGGAGAATGCCTCCCAGGCCACGCCGGTTGCCTCGTAATGATCGACACCGTTCGCTTGGGCGATAGTGAACATTTCGTGGGTGAGCGCGCTGAACGGCACAGGTATTTGCATCTCCCGGGCGACGTCGAGCCCGAAACCGATGTCCTTCGCCATCCACGACGTGCGCAGCTTGAACTCGTGGCTCAGCATGATCTTCATCACCCGCTCGAGGGCCGGGGAGAAATTCCGTGAGCTACGAATGAACGCTTCGAAGTCGTCTTCGCTCATCCCAGCGGCCATCACCCAGGTGTAGACCTCCATCATGCTCATCTGCATGATGCCGCTGAGCATTGCGTTGGCAGTTTTCACGAGTTTGGCGTTGCCGAGGTCGCCCATATATATGACGCTGGAGCTCATTGCCTCGAGAACGTCCAATTGCGAGTCGAACAGCTTCCTGGAGCCGGATCCCCAGGTGCGTAGCGTCCCGGCGGCGGCTTCCTCTTCGACGCCATTCACCGATGCGTCCAGCAGCTGCCATCCGCGCGGGGTGAGCTGGTCGTTGATGTCCAGCACCGACTGTTTGTCGATGCTGCTGAAATCGATCCAGATTCGTCCTCCCCCAGTAGCCTCGACCAACCCGTCGGTGCCGGTAGCCACTTCGACCACCGACGGGCCTGTTGGGAGCATCGACAGAACGACGTCGGTCGACTCAGCCACTTCCCGTGCGGTCGCCTTGTAGACCGCTCCCGCTTCCTCGAGCGGACTGGTGGTCTCGCGCCGGAGGTCGTTGACGACCAGATCGAAGCCGGCCTTCATGACGTTGCCGGCCATGCGGCTTCCCATCCCTCCGGTGCCGATGAAGCCCACTGTGGTCATATGCTGTCTATCCCGTCGGAACGGTCAGCCGGACAAGGCGGGGAGGACCTCGCTGCCGATCAACTCGATGGATTCGTGCCAACGATCGAAACTCAGTCGGAGGTCGAAAACGAGATGCTCCACTCCCACCTCCTCGAAGCGGGCCGTCTGCTCAACCACCTGCTCCGGTGTGCCTGCGATTAGTGACCCTTCGATGTCTTCAGCCGTCTCGAACTTGCCCGATGGTGGCTTGACCCACCATTTGCCGCGCTCGTTGGCCCACTTCAGCAGACCTTCCACGCTCGTCCCAGCCCAAGCCTCTTCCTCGGTGGTGGCGATGGTGGTGGGAGGGACCACGCCGACTGTCGGCATTGGTCGGCCGTTTTCTTCCACCAGCTCGCGCATTTTGGCGACGCGCCGCTCGATTGTCTTCAGCGTGATCCTCCCCGGAATCCAGCCGTCGGCGTACTCGGCGGCACGACGAGCCGAAGCCGGCGTAGCGCCCCCGTACCAGAAAGGTATCTTGGCTGCCGGCTTGGGGTACACGGTTACATTCTCGAATTGGAAGTGGTCGCCCTTGTATTCAACATTGTCGTCGCTGAAGAGCAACTCGAGGATGCTGGCATTCTCCTCGACGAGCTCTGGTCGGAAAATGCCGGCCATGCCGACAGCCACGAACTCGTGGTCGAAAGTTCCGGCGCCCCAGCCGGCGATGATCCGGTCGCCGAACATCTGGCTCATCGAGGCGAGCGTGAATGCGGTGATGATCGGGTGCCGGTAGGGGATGAGCGTTGCGGTGCCCAGTATGAGGCTGTCGGTCACCGCACCTACGGCGCACAGCACCGAAAGGGGCTCGAGGAAATCACGGTCCGCCGCTTCGAACTCGCCGTGCGGCTCAAAGAGCAAATGGTCTCGCACCCACACGGAGTCGAAACCGACCTTCTCGGCGAGCCGGGAGCCCTCCAGCAGAAACTCGAGGTCGGTGTGAGCCCCGAAATGAGGCAGGAGGAGTCCGAACTTCATAGTCATCTGAGTGTTACCTGCTTTCCATGGCCGGGGAGGCCAGTCACCTCGCCGTTTGCGTACACGTCCGTTCCTCGCACCAGCGTCCGCACTACGGAACCCGTCCCCGATCTCCCGTGATACGGCGTCCATCCGATCTTCGACTCGACGGCCTCGTTGGTGATGGTCCAGGGGCGGCCGAGATCGACCAAGACAATGTCCGCATCGGATCCGGGGGCGAGGGAGCCCTTCTTGTCGATGTTGAAGATGCGCGCCGGCGCCGCACTCGTGAGATCGACGCACCGCGCCAGGCTTAGCTTGCCTTCATGTACGGCATCCAGCAGCAACGGCAACTGGTCCTGAATTCCGGGGGTGCCGGTGTGGGCGGCCCACGCATCGGTCCACCCGACCTCCTTCTCCTCGCGGGTGTGAGGAGCGTGGTCCGACGCCACCATATCGATACTTCCGTTGCGCAGCGCGTCCCACACGGCTTGCTGATGGTGCGGCGGAACGTAGTACGAAAGCACGTAGGAGCCTTGCTCCTTGATGTCTTCTTCCGTGCCGAGAAAAATTGTCCAGTGATTCGTTTCGGCACTGACGTCCACGCCGCGCTGTCTCGCATCTTCGATCATCTCGATCTGACGGGCGGTCTGGGTGTGCACAATGTGCAGCTTGCATCCCGTGGCTTCGGCTAATCGGAGCAAGGTGCCTGTAGCGGTGTCCCAGATCATTCCATCCTCCGCCGCCAGTGTCTTTCCGTAGGCCCAGGGTGAGCGGTCCCCGGCGGCCCAGTAACTCTGCTCCACCACGTCCATGAGTGATTGGTCGTGGGGGTGGACCATCAGCCGCAGATCGGTTTTGGCGATCTCCTTCATCATTTCGTACAGTTCGCCGTGTTCATGGACGCCGATCGCCGAAGGGTGTGGATACGTTCGGCCCGTATCGACCACCATAAAAATCTTGTAGGCGGCGATACCGCGATCGGCCATTGCCGCGATCTGGTCCAGCAGCTTCGCCGCCGGGTTGTGGTTGTAGTCGACGATGCTCTTTTCGCGATACAGCTCTAGCGTCGCGTCGAGGTCCTCGGTCGTCATTGTCGGAGGATCGACGTTGGGCATTCCGAAGATCGTCGTGTAGCCACCGGCGGCCGCGGCGCGAGTACAAGTGATCAAGTCCTCCTTGTGCGTATACCCAGGCTCGCGCGTGTGCATGTGGACGTCCACGGCCCCCGGAAGGGCGACGAGACCATTGGCATCGATGACTTCGGCGTCGGTCGGACCGGTGCCCCGAGCTAGCAACGCCGTGATCGACTCGCCTTCGATCACGAGATCGAGAGGCCGACGTTCCCCCTCGACGAAAACCTCACCGTTTGCGATCACCCGCCTCACTGGCTCCCTTAACTGGCTACCGCATATCGTATACAGATCGAGGGCCGGAGTCACATGAGGGCATGGCAGCATCCTTTCCACAATTAGCCAGGAAGGCAAGATAGAGTGGCGCTGGGAATGCGGTATCCAGTAGATTGTATGCAGCCCGGCACAGGGCTGAGGTGATTAGCTAGGAAGGGCCAGAAAGATCATGAAATATTCGAAACATCGTCGGAGAGGTTCACTCGTTGTTCTGTTTGCAGTCATCGCCCTGGTCGGGGCGGCGTGTGGAAGCGACTCCTCCGACACGACCGTGGCCGTGGCCGCGACGACAACAACAACAACGACCGCCGCACCGGGGGCGGCGACGACGACGACAGCTGCGGCCCCCACAGCCTCACTGGAGACCGTCTGTGCGGCTGGCGCCGAGGAAGGCTCGTTTGTCTACTGGGCCACCATCGAGCCCGATAATTTCTCTGAGATTTCTCAGCCGTTTGAGGACAGATATCCGGGCATCGACATTGAGTTCCTTTCCATCCGTGAGGAGGATGGGGCCCAAAATATCCTGACGGCGCTCTCGGCCGGCCAGGATGTTGAGCCCGACATGCTGTACGGAAGCCAGGATGGGCTATTTCCCATCATCGATCGTGATCTGATCGACACTTCCTACGACTGGAGTCAGGTGGGCATCAATCCCGACATGGTCCACCCGACCAACATGGTGCGCTTGTTCGTTGTGGGCCTGGGTATCGCCTACAACACGAACGACATTACGCCGGCCGAGCTGCCTGCGACTTGGGAGGACCTGATCGACGCACAGTACGCGAAGCAGCTCGTGGTGGATCCTCGTGGCAATCCATTCGATCTGCTTTCTATCGCCTGGGGCGAGGAATTCACTGTTGACTACATCACCCGCCTCAAGGACACGGTCGAACCGATCGTGATCAGGGGAGGTACGGCCGGCATGACCGAGGTCCTCGCCGGCGGTGCGTGGATGACCAGCAGCGGCCGGGCCGACTCAAACGCCGAGCTACAGGCCGAAGGTGCGCCCATGGAGATGCACTACATGGACTTCGTTCCGGTGCGGGTTCTTTACAACGGCCTGACAGTCGACGCTAAGAGCCCGAACGCGGCCGCCTGTTTCGCCGGCTGGCTTGCCACCGGTGAAGGTAAGGCCTCCTTCGAGGCGGTCGAATACAAGGCGAACGAGTTTCCACCCGCCGGAGTCCCGGCTAGTGCCGAGCTCGTGTTCGTCGATTCGGCTTCAGATGCCGAGACGGCCAATGCTGCGGGAGAAAAGATTGCAAATATTCTGGCCCCGGAAGGATAAAGCTGGCCCCCCGCTCAGGGTTGGGTTCGCGTAGTCTGTTGAGGCGGGTGACCTACCGTCACCCGCCTCGAGGTTAGCGAGGTGACCAAATGATCAATGTCACGAACCTGGTAAAGGAATTCCCGGTCGATGAAGGGGTGAAGGTCGCAGTCGACAACATCTCTTTCGAGCTCAACGATGGTGAGTTCTTCACGCTGCTTGGCCCAAGTGGTTGCGGCAAGACAACCACGCTGCGCTCAATCGCCGGCCTCGAGAAGCCGACGTCAGGGGTCATCTCGATCGACGGACGGAAGGTCTTTGAGGACAAAGTTTTGGTGCCAGCCAATAAGCGCGAGCTCGGCATGGTGTTCCAGAGCTATGCGGTGTGGCCGCACATGACGGTATTCAACAACGCCGCATTCCCGTTGAAGGTCTCAAAGGGCCGGGTGTCGAAGGAGGAGATTCGCCGCAGGGTCAATGAGGCGCTCGAGCTGGTCGATCTAGGCGGCCTCGGCGATCGGATGGCCACCCAGCTCTCCGGTGGGCAGCAACAGCGACTATCGGTCGCTCGAGCACTGGTGCGCCAGCCCAAGCTGTTGCTGCTTGACGAGCCGCTTTCCAACCTG
>JAUXJL010000296.1 GCA_030624805.1 Acidimicrobiia bacterium | reverse complement strand
GGGCAACCAGAATGAGAATCGGCAGCTCCTTCCAGAACGAGCGGTTCTTGCGTTTCTGGCGGCGCTTGTCCTTCTTCGATTCCCGTTGGCTGTCTTTCGCCTCCGATTGCTCGAGCTGCTCGAGCTCGTCATCTGTCAAGCCCGTATCCGTTTGATCAGTCGGTTGCTTCCGGTCCGGTCCGGCGCTGACCTCCCGCTCCTCACGGCGAGCCCGGCGAATCCGGGCCTGCAAAGTGTCGAGCGTTTCGGTCTCATCCAACGAAGCAGGCTGGTCCTCAGCCGACGGCAGCTCGGCATGTCGCTCGGTGGGAGGCCGGCTCGAAGGAGGAGGCGGTGCTGCTGGCTCGATCGGAGTGGTGGGAACCGGCGCACCGGCCTCGGCCGCCAGTTCCTCGTTCAACGGGTCGAAGCGGTGGAGGAGGTCGGCATCGCCCGGGGCGGGAGACGGGTCAACCGAGTCGTCGGCAGGATCGAACCCATCGTCATCTTCATCACCGTATGGGTCGGGTCGGACCGACCTGAAAACGTGCGGTTCCGGACCCTTGACGAGGCGCTCAAACCGTTGGTGGGGGGGAAGGTCCTCTTGGGGGGTCGGATCTGAGGCCATAGGAAGAAACTAGCCAGGCTGGAAGATTGGGCGTGGACAGTATCGGTCCTGGGGCCGCCGTCCTTGACCGGTCAGCGTTTCTCCTTGATGCGGGTCGCTTTCCCCACACGATCGCGTAGGTAATACAGCTTGGCGCGACGGACCGCACCCTTCCGAACAACTTCGATTCTGGACACGATGGGGGCGTGAACCGGGAAAATGCGCTCAACGCCGACACCGAACGCAATCTTGCGGACGGTGAAGGTCTCCCGCACCCCGGCACCGCTGCGGGCGATGACCACGCCCTCGAACACCTGGATTCGTTCGCGGCCACCCTCCACGACCCGGACGTGGACTTTGACATTGTCACCGGGACTGAAATCAGGGATGTCATCCCGCAGATAGCCCTGCTCAAGCTCTTCGATGGTGCCCATTGGAGATCCTCGCGAGAACGCCCAGCCGGCATGCCGGACGGGCGAAACTCTACTGCGGGTCCTCGGGAACCGCTACTTCCTTCCACAAATCGGGTCGCCGTTCTCGGGTCCGACGCTCCCGCTGCTCCTGGCGCCATTCCGCCACCCGCTCGTGGTTGCCGGACAGCAGGACTTCGGGGACGCCCCAGCCTTGGAACTGGGCGGGCCGGGTGTAGTGAGGCTCTTCGACCAGGCCATCTCGAAACGACTCGTGCACAACCGACTCCGGATTGCCGACGACCCCGGGCAATAGCCTGACCACCCCTTCGACTATCGCCAGAGCCCCCACCTCGCCACCCAACAACCCGTAGTCCCCGAGGGAGACTTCCTCATCCATGAGATGCTCGGCGGCCCGCTCGTCGACACCCTCATACCGTCCGCATACCAGGGTGACGTGCTCGATCTGAGCAAGTCGATCGAGCATAGATTGGGTAAGCCGGTGCCCGGCCGCCGACAGGAGCACTTTGTGACTGTCATTGAGCGGCTCGATGGCTGCCGCCAACGGCTCGATCCGCATGACGAGACCGGCGCCACCGCCGAACGGAGCTCCATCAAGAGTGTGATGGCGACCCAGCCCGTACTCACGAAGGGCTATCACCTCGAACTCGACGATTCCGGCCTCCCGAGCCCGGCCCACGAGGCTGATCGCAAGGGGTGAGTCGAAGAATTCGGGAAACATGGTGATCACCGAGATTTTCACTGTCACAGGTTATCCTGACCCCACGCGGAGCTCACGGGGAGGCATGACACAAGAAGGCAGGGTGGAAGACTTCTGGACCGCCAAACGGCGTGATCGGCCCGACCGGGACAACGTACGCCCGCTCTTGAAAGCGTTGGCTGCGGCCCGTCGCGGCTTGGACGAGGACCACGCCGTACATCGTCGGGAGGCCGGCACGGGAGAAGCAACTGTGCTCGATCTCCGCCCCGGTGAACCTCTACTCCCTTGGAACGAGACAGCCATACGATTCGTCCCCGAGGCCGACGACCCGGAGGCGGTGGAAGTGGCCAAGACCGCCAACGTCGCGGCGGCGGCCGACTCAGTGGCGGCGGCTGCCCAAGCCGCGGCTGCCGCATCGGCGGCAGTAGCCCGGGCGATCTCTGACCGGGGCACAGAGAGCGAATGGATGGTGGTAGAGGCCGAGACTTCACCTGCGCCGACGACACAGCAACCGACACCGACCGAGCACGCCGCTCCAGAATGGGGAGATCTGTGGCGAAACTCCGTCCAGGGGTGGGTCCGTCAAGCCGACGGCACCAAAGTATGGCGGCCGATCGTGACCACTACGACCTCGGTCCCAAACTGGGACATCGACACCAACCTCGGCATGGTCACCGGGGAGTCTGCGTGCGCCGTCGACGCCAACGGCCTGGGGGCGATCGTGCAGTCTGAGGCCGGCAAGGACTCTTTGACCCGAACTCTGGAACGCGATCGAGCGGCCGCTCAGGCGGCCATGGTGGACGAGTCCGTCGCCCGAGGGGCGCACGCGGTCATCGGCGTGAAATTGGACTACACCTTCCTCGGTGAGTGCCTCATCGTGACCGCCACCGGCACCGCCGTCACACTTCGCACACCTGACTAGGGCCGTGGCAGGTCGGTTGACCTGGCCGCCACCATTCCCATCGATCTAACTCCTGATACCTCTCGAAACCCAAGCAATCATTGAACAAATTGGCTCTTGACAATGCGACATCAATATGACATCATTATGACATCATAGAGACACCACATAGGGAGACCTGCCATGTTCACCACCACAACAACTACAGCCATCATTCGCCACCGCTACCCAACCCGGCGCACCGACCGTCGCAACTAACCAGCCCCAGGGAGAACCCATGTTCGTAGATCTTC
>JAUXJL010000106.1 GCA_030624805.1 Acidimicrobiia bacterium | reverse complement strand
GAGTTGATTCGTCGGAACGCGATCGACGAGCCATTCGTGAAGCAGTTCACCGATCTGCCACTCCTCGTTCGGCTCGACACCCTCCAGCGCCTCCGGGCCGACGAAGTGTTCCCGAACTACCAGCCTGCCCTCGACGCCGACGGTCCCAGCTTCCAGCTGCACGCTCTCACCCCGGAACAATACGAAATACTCGGAGACCGGGTCATATTCGACGAGACATCGCAATCCCTACAGGCAATAACCCGCGAGGAGGTCGGAGCCAAACTGACCAAGCGCGGGTTGGACCCGGCGCTGGACCACCGCAGCACGATCACCCTGGTCGACGGTACGACCGTCGAAGTCGTCACCGCCTTTGCCATGTACCAGGAGCACCTGGCCGACTACGACCTGGCAACGGTAGCCGACATCACCGGAGCCCCTCCCGACCTGATCGCCAGGTTCGTGAATGATGTCGCCACCATCAAGCCGGCCTCATTCCACGTGGGAGAAGGCGTCAACCATTACTTCCACGCCACACTCCACAATCGGGCCGTCTACCTGGTTGCCATGCTCACCGGGAACATCGGCCGACCGGGAGCGGGCGTCAGCACCTGGGCCGGCAACTACAAGGGCGGCATCTTCCACGCGGCCCCCTGGCACGGCCCGGGGGTGGGGGGATATGTCAACGAAGACCCTTTCAACCCGCTCCTCTCTCCCGACGATTCCTACACGTTTGAGACGAATCGCCACACTATTCACGGCGAAGAAACCAGCTACTGGGGAAACGGAGATCATCCTCTCATCGTCGACACGCCGGCCGAAGGGCGCAAGGTTTTCACGGGCCGTACCCACCTGTCCAGCCCAACCAAGGTGATGTGGTACAACAACGCCAACCTCATCAACCAGGCCAAGTGGGCCTACGAGCTCGTCAAGAACGTCAATCCCAAAGTCGACCTCATCGTCGACCAGCAAATTGAATGGACCGGATCGGCCGAATTCGCCGACGTTGTGCTTCCCGTCCATAGCTGGCTCGAGTTCGAGACTCTGGAAATGACCGGCTCGGCCTCGAACCCCTTCCTGCAGATCTGGAAGGGGGGCATCGATCCCCTCTTCGACACTCGCGACGACGTGGCCGTGTTCGCCGGAGTGGCTCGTGCGTTATCACAAAGAACGGGCGAGGAACGATTCGAGCAGTATTTCCAGTTCGCACTCGAAGGCCGGCCAGAGGTTTACCTCGACCGGGTTCTCTCGGCGGCCTTTACCACTTCGGGCTACACGGTGGCCGACATCATGGATGGCAAGTACGGAGAACCCGGCGGTGCATTGATGCTGTATCGCACCTATCCCCGCATCCCCTTCTACGAACAGATCGCAGACAGCCTGCCCTTTTACACGGACACCGGGCGTATGCACTCCTACGTGGACATTCCCGAGGCCATCGAGTACGGCGAAAACCTCATAGTCCATCGGGAAGCCGTCGAGGCGACGCCCTACCTCCCGAACGTCATCGTTTCCACCAGCCCCTATATCCGTCCAAACGATTACGGTATCGGCCCGGACGAGATCGACGCAGATCTGCGCCAGGTTCGCAACCTGAAGATGGCGTGGAGCGAGGCCAAAAAAACAACGAACCCGCTTTTCGCTCAGGGCTTCAAGTTCCTATGTCTCACCCCCAAGTCGCGCCACTCGGTCCACTCATCCTGGGCGGTCACCGACTGGCACTGGATCTGGAACTCGAACTTCAGCGACCCCTATAGGGAAGACACTCGTCTGCCGGGAGTGGGCGACGCCATCTTCCATATGAACCCGGAGGACGCCAAAGCGCTCGACCTCGCAAACGGCGACTACATATGGGTGGACGCCAACCCGGCAGACCGGCCGTACATCGGCTTCTCGGAGTCCGACGACTTCGCCGAGGTGGCCCGCCTCATGGCACGGGTTACCTACAACTCGGCCTACCCGCCGGGCGTGACCATGATCAAACACGCGTTCTACATGGCGAGCCCTCGCACGGTCGAAGCCCAAAAGACCCGCCCCGACGGTCGGGCACTTGCCAGCACCGGGTACCAGTCGAGTTTTCGACATGGCAGCCATCAGAGCATCACACGCGGATGGGCGCCTCCCATGCACCAGACCGACTCGCTCTTTCACAAACGGGCAGCCGCCATGGGTTTCGTGTTCGGCTTCGACGTCGACAACCACGCCATCAACACCTGCCCGAAGGAGACCCTCGTCAGAGTCACCAAGGCCGAGGACGGTGGCCTAGGTGGAGAGGGACCGTGGCTGGGATCCACAACCGGAAAGTCCCCTGCCCAGGAAGACCCGGCCATGCAGGCCTACCTGAGTGGTGACCTAACCGTCGTCAGAAAGCGGGTGTGACATGGAATACCCGGAGAAACAGTTCGAATCCGACGACCCGTTCGAGTTTGTGGCCGTCCGATATCCAGTGAGCTCCGAGCGGAATCACGACTTCCAAATGGCCCGCTGCTTCATCGAGGAGTACGCCCTGATGGGCTGGCCGGGCTCACAGATCCGCACGCTGTTCGAGACCCCGCTCTACGCCGGGCCCCACGCAATCTTCCAAAAGTGGGGGTCGAAAGTGGTGGACGAGTTGATCCGAGAAATCTTCAGTGCCGAGGAGGTGGCCGATGGCACAGGTGCATAACTGGCAGCTCGGGCGGGACATGCGTTACCGGTTCGAGCCCGGTAAACCGGAGCGGCAGTTTGCGGCCGTATTCAATATCAATCGTTGCATTGCCTGCCAGACATGCACGATGGCCTGCAAGTCCACCTGGACCCACTCGCCTGGCCAAGAGCTCATGTGGTGGAACAACGTAGAGACCAAACCATACGGTGGCTACCCCGACCACTGGGATGTCAAAACCCTGGCTCTCTTGGATGAGGCCAATCCAGGCGGCCAGGTTTGGGACGGTGACCCGGTCGAAAATGTGCGGGCGCCCTATGGCCGGTTCGATGGTCAAACCGTCTTTGAGGCAGCCGACGGGCTCACGCAGGAGGCTGTCGGCTACCTCCCGGAGGAGCGAGAGTGGAAGGCTCCCAACCGGTTCGAGGATCACGCAACCAAATTCCCGGCGGCCGGTGTCAGCCTCCCCGAACATGACGGCTGGTTTTTCTACCTGGCCCGGATCTGCAATCACTGCACCTACCCGGCTTGCCTAGCGGCCTGCCCGCGAAACGCCATCTACAAGCGGCCGAAGGACGGGATCGTGCTCGTCGACCAGGAGCGCTGCCGCGGCTACCGCAAGTGTGTCGAGGCCTGTCCATACAAGAAGACAATGTATCGACCGACCACCCGGACAACCGAGAAATGCATCGGCTGTTATCCACGGGTGGAGGGCGAAGACCCACTCACGCAAGGCCTGCCCATGGAGCCGCGCTGCATGGCGGCCTGTGTTGGCAAGATTCGCATGCATGGCCTCGTCAATGTTGAAGCGGACGGCACGTGGACGAACGATCCCACCCATCCGCTCTACTACCTGGTCCATGAAGAGCAGGTTGCCCTGCCGCTTTACCCGCAGTTCGGCACCCAGCCGAACATCTACTACATCCCTCCTCGCTGGGTTCCTCGCGACTACTTGCGCCAAATGTTCGGGCCGGGAGTCGACCAAGCGATCGAGCGGTATACGCGCCCGTCACGAACGTTGTTGGCACTACTCCAGTTGTTCCGGGCCAGCCAAAGAATCATCTACTCCTTCGATGTCGAGGAAGGCCCCAAGGTTGGCGAACTGGTGGTCGGCGGTGAGGTCATCGAGATGTTCAACGACACCGCAGTGGGCTTCGACGAGAGCGGCGGAGAAATCGTACGGGTAGACGTCGAAGAACCCATCTTCGAGCGTCCCGGAAAACTGAATTCCATTTGAGGAGCCAGGCATGACAACCGTGCTCGAGCAAGACGACTGGGTGCAAGCAGTCGCCCGCACGCTCGTCTATGACTTTCTCGTTCGAGGTTTCACCTATCCAACAGCATCCATGTGGCACGCAACACAACAGGTGATCGTGCCCGCCATCGCTGAGCTGGCAACGAGTGACCGGTTTCTCGATGCTCGATTTCGTGAAGCGGTGGCGGCTGCGGCAGCAACCGGCTTCGAACAAGCCAGGCGGGCTCACGGAGTCCTATTTCCCCCGATCGAATCCCAAGACTGTCCGGGCTATGAGACCGCCTACCGTGGATCTGAAGTTTTCCAGCAAGCTCACATCATGGCGGACGTCGCCGGATTCTATCGGGCTCACGGCCTGCGTCCCGGCGCCCCTCAGAGGGAACGGCCCGACCACATCACTACCGAGCTGACGTTTATGCAGTTCCTGAGTCGCAAGGAAGCCTATGCGCTGGAACATCTCGGAGCAGATCGAGCCGACGAATGCCGAGCCACCCAGACGCTCTTCCTACGCGACCATCTTGGCTGCTGGGCCCCGGGCATGGGCGAGCGGATGGCCGCCATTGCTCCCGATCCGCTTTTTGGTGCCCTCGGGCTACTTCTTGCCGCCTGGGTGGAGCACGAGATGCAGGCTCTCGGCATTGAACCTGCCGAGTTGACGGGCCAACCACTGCCCGTCCCGCTGCCGGCCTCAGACGGATGCGGGCCCGAGGGCCACGACTGTCCGGCGGCGGGCGACTGCCTGTGCTGAGCTATCGGCGGTCCCGAGCCCTCGGATGGCTCTCTACCCGGCGGATCGTCTTCTTTGCTTTTGTCATGCTCACCGCGCTTGTGCTGCGAGTCATGGATGTGAACCCGGCCGTTGCACAATCTCGATCGGTGACAGCCTGGAAAGTAGCAGAGAGTCCTGGACTCGATCCGGACTCTCCTATTTGGGATGAGATCACGGCATTGACCATTCCGCTTACGGCGCAACAAGTGACGGCGCCGGTTGGCGGCGGCACGGTTCCGAGCGTTCGGGTCAGCGCAGCTCATCATGACCAAACGTTGTACGTGAACATCGAGTGGACCGACACCACCCTGGATGATGGCTCAGGCGCTCCCGAAGAGTTCGCCGACGCGGTTGCGATTCAGATTCCGGCTGAGCACGGTGCGGCGGTCCCGGCGGTTTGTATGGGACAGGCCGACGGTGCCGTCAACATCTGGCAATGGCGAGCCGACCGTCAGCACGGACTGGATCAGTTGGGGAAGGGGTCGGACTTCGTTGACCTTTATCCCAATACGGACGAGCTGTTTTATCCAGCCCAGCGGGCCGGGAATGCGCTTGCGACACCAGGGGCAGAGGTAGTCCAGAACCTCGTCGCCAGTGGCTTCGGCACGCTCGAGCCGGCCAGCTTGGGGGTAGTCGCCGGCCAGGGCAGACACTTAGACAGTCAATGGAGGGCCGTGTTCGCTCGCCCCTTCCCAGCTCAGGACGACTTCCAGCCCACGTTCAAAGCAGGCGTGGAGTTTGACGTTGCTTTCGCCGTCTGGGACGGCCGCCGCGCCGACCGGGACGGCCAGAAATCTGTTTCCAGCTTTGTGCGGTTGAAGGTGTCGGATAAAACGGCAGCCCAACCAACGACAGGAGGGAGCGAAGGAGGATCGTCCACTGGCTGGCTCATCGTGCTCACTGCGGCGATTCTTGGCTTTGGTGCTTATGCCGTGTTTATCTTCCTGATTCCGAAGCCTGCACCGTCGAAGGAGGATGCGGTATGACGCCCGGCCCGGCGCGGCGGGCGCCGGCAAACGGACGCCGGCTCACAGGAGCAGTCGTGGTCGCCGCCGGGCTCGAGCTGCTCGTTCTCCGAATCGTGACCCGCACCGCCATCCACATCCCGGGAATCTCGCGGGTCGAGAGCCCCTACCGGGTGGCAGCCGAGACGGGGCGTTACGTCTACTACGTGGCGGTGGTGCTGGTCGTCATCTCGCTTGGATCGGTTGTCTGGAGGGGGTTGTTAGCGAGACGAGTAGGAGGGAGCCTTGTCGCGGTGGTGTGGTTCATAGGGGCAGCGGGGGCAACCCGGCTCGGTCTGATGTCCGACTCCGGCCTGGCCTGGTCCGTGGTCGGCGGCGTCCTGCTACTGGTTCCGGCCGTCATGCGGCGCTATCGATCGCGGATGCTGCCGATTCTGATTTTCGGACTGTCGTTCGCAACCTTCGGCCTCCACGCCGCCACCCAGTCTGGCGGCAGCGTTGTGGGGCGAGCACCCGATGGCTTGCTTCCTCTCGCTGAGGCGCTGGCTGTTCTGGCTTGCCTGACGTCTCCCATGCTGGTTCGGACCAGCCTTCGAAGGCGCCCGGCGCTCGCCGGATTCGGCGTAGGCCTCGCCACATTTATCGCCCTCGTGGGCAGCCCGGCAACGGTCAAGATCCTCTTTCTGTGGAACTTCGGGTTGGCCGGATACTTCCCGGCGATCGTTTATGCAGTTGCCTTTGGGACGTTGGCGTTCACGGCGATCTCGTGCCGATCGACGGACGCGCCACTCGCCCTCGGCCTGGCCTTGCTGGTGTTCGGAGGCCTGGGCTTGCATAGCTCCTATCAGAGTGCGCTCGTCATTCTCGGGTTGATAACTCTGGGAACTGCCGCTCCGATATACGGAGCCGGGTCCGGGAGGCAGGTCTCGGGCTCACGCCTCAGGTCTTCGTTCAGACCGGCCTCAGTCGGCAGCCTGAACCCCCCGAGAGTGCCAAGCGCCTCGCCTGTGGGATAACGAGCGGAGTCGGCAACCTGGGAGAGCCGCGCTAGATATTACCTGCGGTCTCAGGGGTGCTCATGACGACGATGACCTGATATGAGCGCAGCACGTAGTGGTCAGTAGTAGGCGTTCTGGGTTCTGAAACGAGTGATGCGTGGTTGAATCTGACATCCGATTTGAGTTGTCGACATGCAACGATTACAGGTTCTGTTTATGAGGACGGCTGAGTTGATACCCGGGTGGCGACTCATCCGCCTTCTCTTGATGTGTGGAGCCGTGACGGCATGACTGAGTCGTCGCTTCCGGCTGCGGGAGACTTTGAGCAGAGG
>JAUXJL010000247.1 GCA_030624805.1 Acidimicrobiia bacterium | reverse complement strand
TCGTAGAACTCGTCAAGGGTCATGTCACCGATGACGTCCCCTGTGTCAGGATGCGTGATGAGAACCCGTTGCAAAGGACCGTACAGGTCGTCCAGGCTTCCTGATGCGACGACCGTTCCCGTGGAGCCATCGGTGGCAACGAAGGTGCCCTCGGAGTAGTCGATTGAGAGAAGGACTCCGTCCTGTTCGAGCTCGACGACCCCACCGTCGGACGCCTCATCGAGTGCCCCCCAAGGAACAACTACCACGATCTCCCCATTGTTGTCGTAGACGGTCAACCCCTCGCTGGGGCCGCCGTACACAGTTTCCAAGGGCACTTCTGTGATCAACTCACCCGAGCCAAGGCTCTTCACCGCGAAGGACCCATCGAAATCTTGTTCTTCGAGCACCACACCGAACTGATCCAGGACTATGGGAGGCTCAGAAGGCTCCTCCTGGATCGTGCCGGCCAGCACTGTGGTGCCATCGCCCGATGCCGCTCCCGCAAACCACAGGTACTGATTCTGGGAGAGAGCACCGAAGTCGGCTTCGCCTTCGCTCCAGTTGGCACCGTCTTGAGAGCTGTAGAGACGGATCGGCTGGGACCTATCGTCGAAAGACCGGGCCACGGCGACGAATCCATCATTCATGGTCAGCAGTTGCACGTCGACCGATTGGCCGAAGGGCGACTTGGTCGAGGTCAGGACCCAGTCGGCGCCATCCCGTGAGCTCCACGTAAAGGTTTGCTCTGAACCGGCTCCGTCATTAACGAAGCCGTTCCCGACGGCGATGAACCCGTCGTCGACTGCTGCGACCTGGATGTTCCATACGGTGGCACCGTCCGGTTTCGGCAGGCTGATGCGCTCCCAGTCGAACTCGGCGACTCCGGCCGCCGACACTGCTTCGCTGGTCGGCCCATCGGATTGGCTGATCTCGGAGGCGGCTATCAGATCCTGCTGGGGCTCCTCGGAGTCGCCGAGTAGCTGAAGACCGGCCGCCGTACCGCCGATGAGAGCAAGAACGAGCACCGCGCCTCCGATGAGGTTGGAGGCGCGACGGTGCCGACCCCGACGAACGGCGTTTTCGGGCGATCCAGACGGAGCGTGAAGGTGTTGGGCCTCCTGGCCGAATGCCTCTCTGAGGCGGTCTTCCATGTTCATCGTGTTACCTCCGCATGGGACTCGAGCCGCTCGAGGGCGCGAGACAGGCGGCTCTTGACGGTGCCTTTTGGCACTCGAGAGCCTTGGCGACTTGTTCGGTAGACCAATCGAAGTAGAAGCGGAGCACGACCACGGCCCGTTGTTGAAGCGGAAGCTCGGCCAGGGCGGCGGCCAGGCTTGGGTCGGCCGGCACGATCTCCCGGCCGGCTTGATCGTCGATGCGAAACCCCCGTACCTCCCGTTTTGTGCGCCGCATGCGCGACCGGGCCCAGTTGAGGCCTACTCGATAGGCCCACCCTTCGGGGTTGTTGTAACTGCTGACCGAGCGCCAGTGCTGATAGGCCCGAGCCATGGCCTCATCGGTGGCGTCGGCGGCCAGGTCTCGATCTCTCAAGGTGAGCGCCAGGCCCCGGAACACTTGCTCGCGGCGGGCTCGATAGAAATCTTCGAATTCACGAGGGGCGAGGGTGCCGAGCACCTGTTGGCTGGCCGGCTCCTCAGTTGTCACTGCTGTGTTGGTCATCTCCCCGTCTCATGCATTCACCCCCAGACGCACGAGACGGGTCTTTGGTTCCATTCGCTACGGGCGGCCAACGAATACCACAGGGTTAGGTGGCGTGTATGCGAAGTCTTCCCCATCGTGGGCGTCCTCGAGGATGTACGGCTCGTCGCCGTACTCCTCGCCGGCCAGAACAACCGCGTTCGGTCCGACTGCAACTGTGCTGATCCATCCTTGGAAGTCGATGGGGACTTCGGTCCACTCGTTCAGGTCGGTCGAGAAGTACATGGTGGTTTGTGACCGCGAGCGCGAGTACTCGCCTTCGATCTCCATCCAGCGCGCTCCCTGGGCGGAATTCCACTCATCATCGGTAATTGTCATTAGCACGATGTTGTTGTTCTCAATGACGGTTACCCCGTCTTCGTAGAAGAAACCTTCCGGCAGGCCACCCTCTTCGAGCAACAGTTCGTCGATGACAACATCCCCGGTGATGTTGTCGACAATGGTCACCCTGGGCGGCCAGTCGTAATCGTCAAACGTGAGGGTGTACTTGTCCTGAACGAGCGTGAGCGGCTCGGCCGAGAGCTCGTCTTGATAGTTCTCCTCGCGGGAGCCAACCACAACGGTCCCGAGCTCGCCGGTACCAAACTGGTTGAGGTACTCATAGAGCGACCTGTCCTCGGGGACTCTGGCGCCGAACGCCTCGCCCCAGGCGATGCCGTCGGCGCTCGACCAAAGAGAGGCACCTTGCGGGCCGTCGCCCATGGCCAGGAGCGTACCGTCCTCGGTCTGCTGGACGTTCCACACGTACATGCCGCCCGGCATGTCGGCGACCCGCTCCCACGTGAGACCGTCGCGGCTTGTCCAAATGCCCGGGCCGCCGCCAAATTCGTCGTAGTGGTTGCCGTATGCGAGGAAGCCGCCGTCCTTGATGACTACCGAGTCGAGGCTCATCTCTCGGGCGTCACTTTCGACCACACTGGTAGTCCAGCTGATGCCATCGGAAGAGGTGGCGACGACCAGCTCCGATCGATAGTCATACTCATCGTGCTCTTGGCTGAGCCAGAACGTTTCCTGGGCGGCATTAAATTCCTCCCAGCTGAAACGAATGATCTCGAGGCCGTTGTCGTCTGTGATCACGGGTGCGGGGCCTTGCCACAGGTAAGTGGCGTTGCCTTCGAAGACGACCGAGCCGTCGGCGAGGTCTTCGATGGTGTATGTGGAAGGCTCTTCATCGACGGAAATTCGGTAGCCGTCGTATTCGATGGTGACGATGGTCGGTTCGTAGCCGCCGAAGCCGCCAAAGGGGCCGCCGCTCGACTGGCGGTAGGCCTCATCCCAGGCCTGCTCCCAGATGTCATAGGGGACGACGGTGAGAAGCTGACCGGTCTCCGGGTTTATGATGCCTTGACCTTCAATGTCGACGTCGTAGTTGTAGAAGTCGTTCATCGACCCTTGAGCGACGATCTCTCCGGAAGCATTCAGCAACTGAAATGAGTTGGTGAACTCGCTGAGGATGAGTTGGTAGCCGTCCTTCTCGATCACCATTGGCGTGAACTCCGGGGAGGTCTGGCGGTTGCCGATGACGAGGAACCCGTCGGGGCCGGCGACGCCGGAGTTGAGCCACACACTCTGGTTGGCACCGGTGGCGAACTCGATTTCGCTCCGAGTCCAGTTGATGCCATCGGTGGTCGTCCAAACGAGCCTCTCGGGCTGGTCGGCGGAGAAGAAGTCGCCGCCCTCCTCGCTGTAGTAGCCGGGGGCGAAGGCCTCACCGAAGGCAATACCGCCGTACTCGTTGAACGTGATGTTCCAGACGGAGGCATCGGAGAAGTCGCCGTTGAGTTCGGCCGGCTGCCACGTGAGGCCGTCCGGTGACCGCCACACCGCAATGTCCTGGCCGCCCTCGGAATAGGCCATGGCAACGGCAATGAAGCCGCCATCCACGGTGTAGACACCTTGCAGGTACGCCACCTCACCCACCGGCAGCTCGAGACTGACCTGGTCCCATGTAAATTCCTGGGCGGGGAGCGGGGGGGTTGGGGTGCCGACGTCCCGGCCGGGGCGGGCTGGCTGGGTCGAGTACGCGCCACTGCCGCCCTCGTCGCGGCCGAACCGGTCGAGTGAGGACTGTGCCACTGTGGTGGCGGATGCCTGGGGCGCGGTCACCGCTGGC
>JAUXJL010000103.1 GCA_030624805.1 Acidimicrobiia bacterium | reverse complement strand
TTGGCTTCGCCTCGATCGTTGACCAGCTGGGGGGCATCGACTTCTTCTTCGCGTTGCCTACCCGGGACCTCAAATCGGGGCTCAATGTCCCCCAGGGATTAGTGCATATGGATGGTGCCACCGCCCTCTCGTACGCCAGGGCTCGCTCCCTCGAGGAGTTCGTCGATGGCAGCTGGCAAGGAGTGCCGGGGGATGACCTGGCACGAACCAAGCGCCAGCAGGAGCTCATATTCACCATCCTCAATGAGGTGAAACGACCCAGCAACCTGCTGGATATGGGCGAGCTGGTCGGCGCCATCGGTGAACAAATCAAGACCGACGCCGGACTCGACTACGACACTTTGCGAGACCTTGCTTGGGACATGCGATCCTTCGACACCCAGGCTCTCGAGGCCGCAACACTGCCTGTGTACTTCAACCTGGTTGAGGGAGTCTCCTATGTCCGGCCACTACCCGATGAAGCGCCCGCCTTGCTGGCCAACTTTCGAGCCGGGCTTCCTCTGACCGGGGAGGCGAGCTTGTCGCTTCGGATCGAGGTTCGGAACGGAAACGGGCGCAACGGAGCCGCTCTCGAGTTCGCCGCATATGTCGAATCTCTCGGCCACGTGGTGGCCAGCGTCGGAAACGCCGACCGCGACTACGCCGAGACCCTCGTCATCACCCGTCCGGGAGAGATTGAGGCTGCCGATGCGTTCGTCTCCCAAATCGGCATCGGCACCGTCCAAGACGGAAGCCTCGCTACCGGCGGCATTGATGTCATTGTCTATCTGGGGGCCGATGCGGACTTCGGTGAGTGAGGCGGGTCGTTCGAACTACCGCGCGCTGGAGAAAACCCCACTACCTTGTCAACGAACCTGGTCAAGTCGGACGGCCCGTACGCCGATTTGATCGAGTCATCTAACTGAGGTCTTTTCAGATGCACGTTGCCGTCATTGGCGCCGGATATGTTGGGCTGGTCACCGGCGCCGGGCTCGCCTACCTTGGCCACTCGGTCCGGCTCGGCGAGCGGGACCCCGCCAAGCTCAAAAAGCTATTGGCGGGAGAGGTTCCTTTTTTCGAGGCCGGGCTCGACGCTTTGTTGGCCGAAGGCATCTCCAACGACCTCATGTCTTTTCACGCGGATAACAAAGAGGCCGTGGTGGGAGCCCGGGTTGTGTTCATCGCACTACCAACGCCATCCGATGAGGATGGTTCGGCCGATACCTCTTATATTGAGGGCGCCCTCGAAGATCTCGGGCCGGTCCTCGAGCAGGATACTGTTGTGGTGCTGAAGTCGACGGTTCCGGTCGGCTCGGTTGCCCGCTTCCAAGCTCATCTCGACACCTTCGGCACCGGCGCCACCGTTATCTCGAATCCCGAGTTTCTGCGAGAGGGCAGCGCGGTCGGTGACTTCCTGCACCCCGATCGGATTGTGATCGGCACTCGCAGCCAGGAAGCTGCCGAAGTCATGCTCGAGCTGTATCAGGCGCTGCAAGCACCGGTTGTCGTAACTGATCCCCCTTCGGCCGAGATGATCAAATACGCTTCGAACGCCTATCTCGCCACTCGAATAACGTTCGCAAATGCCATCGCCAACCTGTGTGAATCCGTGGGTGCGGACGTCAAAGATGTGCTGCTGGGCATGGGGTATGACCGTAGGGTCGGTTTTCACTTCCTGAACCCCGGGCCCGGGTATGGCGGTTCATGTTTCCCCAAGGACACCCGGGCACTGGTAGCCATCGCCGACGATGCCGGCTACGACTTTTCGCTGCTGCGTGGTGTGATCGAGGTCAACGAGCTCCAGCGTCACCGCGTCGTTGACAAGGTGCGGGCTGCGATCCCACTCGACGGCGCCACCATCGGACTATGGGGGCTCGCGTTCAAGGCGGGAACCGACGATATCCGCGAATCGCCTGCCGTATTCGTGGCCGAGGAGCTCATAGTGGCCGGCGCCACCGTCCAGGCGTTCGATCCTGAGGCGGCTCATGTCGACGGTGTCATCCGGGTTGATGATCCCATCCAGGCCGTCAAGGACGCCCACGTATTGGTCATCGCAACCGAATGGCCCGAGTTTCAGTCCGTCGATCTGCGAGCGGTGCGAGAGGCGATGGCTTCGCCGCATATCATCGATGCGCGCAACATGCTGGATCCCGAGGCGGTGCGGCGCCTCGGCATGCAATACGAGGGCATCGGCCGATGAGTCGAGCCCTCGTCACGGGTGGGGCGGGGTTCCTGGGTCGGAACTTGGCTCTGCGTCTGTTGAAGGAGGGGTTTGAGGTGGTGGTGCTTGACAACCTTTCGAGCCCAAGCCCGCTTGGGTCTCCAGAAGGTGCCACCTTCGTAGAAGGTTCGGTTGTCGAGCCGCCCGACCTCCCGGGCCCGTTCGACCGCATCTACCACCTGGCCTCGCCTGCTTCGCCGCCCCGCTATCTGCAGGATCCCATCGGGACGCTCCGGACCGGAGCCGAGGGAACACGCAACATGCTCGACCTGGCCGTCTCACATGAGGCTCGGTTCCTTCTTGCTTCAACGAGCGAGGTGTACGGCGACCCGGCGCAGCACCCCCAGCACGAGGAGTACACCGGCTCGGTTCAGGTGACATCGAGCCGGGCCTGCTACGACGAAGCCAAGCGTTATGCGGAAGCTCTCACCTACGCCTACAACCGGGAAGATCTGGTTCCCGAGATTCGGGTAGTGCGGATTTTCAACACATATGGGCCGGGAATGGCACCCGATGACGGTCGGGTGGTTTCCAATTTCATCAACCAGGCTCTCTCGGGCCGGAGTCTCACCATTTACGGCGACGGTTCCCAGACTCGGTCGTTTTGTTATGTCGACGATCTCATCGAAGGGATCTGGCGCCTTTCGAACAGCGACGTCACCGTGCCGGTGAACCTAGGTAACCCCGAAGAGCTTTCCATGAAGGAGCTGGCCACGACTATCGCCGAGTCGGTAGGGGACACGGGTATCGACTACCTGCCGTTGCCAGAATCCGACCCGACCCGCAGGCGGCCCGATATCGGTCGGGCTCGCGACCGGCTCGGATGGGAGCCAACGCTCGGGCTCGCTGAGGGCCTGCCTCCGACCGTCGAGTACTTTCGTTCCCTCATCGATGCCTGACTACCGGTTGCTCACGATCATCGTCCCGGTCTTCAACGAACGAAACACGGTCGGGGAAGCGATCCGACGGGTGCGCGAAGCTTCACTCACGATTGAGCGAGAAATCGTCATCATCGACGACGGCTCGGTGGACGGCACGCTCGACATTGTGCGCCGACTGAGCGACTCAACGGTTCGGGTTGTCTCATTCCCGGACAATCGCGGCAAAGGAGCCGCGGTACGTCGAGGCATCGAAGAAGCCAAGGGTGACCTCATTGTTGTTCAGGACGCCGACCTCGAGTACGACCCGCGCGACCTTGGCCGGTTGCTTCGTCCGCTCCTGGAGGGTCAGGCTCGAGTCGTGTACGGGTCTCGTTTTACAGGCGAGCGGCGCAACATGTTCTTCTGGCATTGGGTCGGCAACCGATTCCTGAGCCTGGTGACGAACGTGCTCTTCAACACCACCCTGTCTGACATGGAGACCTGCTACAAGATGTTTGACGCCGACCTGCTCCGTTCGTTGAAGCTCACTTCCGATCGGTTCGAATTCGAACCGGAGGTAACCGCCAAGGCCTTGCGACTCGGGGAGCGCATCTGGGAGGTGCCGATTACGTACGCGGGTCGCGAAGCGCATGAGGGTAAGAAGATCACGTGGCGTGACGGCCTCCCGGCCCTGTCGATGCTCATCAGAGTCCGGCTGGCATCAAAAGCATCGATCGTTCGATGATTCGTCAAGCCGTTCTCCTCGTTGGTGGCCGGGGGACCAGGATGTGGCCGCTCACCGTCACCATGCCTAAGGGCCTGTTGCCGGTGGCCGGGGTGCCGTTCATCGAGCTGCAGTTTCGGCTTCTGGCCGAAGTAGGCGTCGAGGAGGTGATCCTGGCGGTGGGCACAGACCATGAGGCCGAGTGGCGGGCGTACGCCGATTCCGTGACACAGCCGAGCCTGATCGTATCTGTTGAACCGACCCGTCTCGACACTGCCGGACCGGTGGCGGCGCTACAGGAACAACTTGACGATCGGTTTCTCGTGCTGAATGGTGACGTTGTGCTGGAGGGGGAACTCACCGAGTTCGTCGCACGAGCTCCTGACCTACCGGCGACTCTGGCTTTGGTTCGTGTCGAGGATCCGAGCGCCTACGGCGTGGTGGTCACATCGCCGAACGGAGTGGTTGAACGTTTTGTTGAAAAGCCTCCCGTCGGCACCGCCCCGGTCGATACGGTCAACGCCGGCCTGTACCTCATGCATCGAGAGGTCCTCGAGCGCTATCCGCCGGGACGCCTCTCGTTTGAGCAGGTTGTGTTTCCCGATCTTGTCGAGGCCGGTGAGCTGGGTGCGGTGGCGATCGACGGTGTGTGGCTCGACATCGGCACAAGCGAGCTCTACCTGGCTGCGCACGACGCGATTGCGGCTGGTCGATCCCGCCTCGTGCAGTTCGAGTCCGGTTCAGACCCCTGGGTTTGGATCGATCCATCTGCCACGGTCGCAGATGATGCCGAAATATCCGAAGCAATTATATTCCCTGGCGCGGCGGTTCAACCCGGTGCCACGGTCCATCGGGCTGTCGTTGGCCCGGGGGCCGTTATCGAAACTGGCGCCATAGTTACCGGGGAAAGCCTGGTTGGAGAAGGCGCGGTCGTTTCTGCCGGCTGTGAGCTCGCCAACAGTGTCCGGGTTGCTCCCGGCGTCACATTGCCGCCCGGTTCGATTACCTTCTCGCCACCGAAGTGATGGCGAAAATGCTCAGCGCAGTCGGCGGGTAGGAGGATTCCTGATGAGCGGCAAGGCTCTGGTAACTGGAGGGGCGGGCTTCATCGGCTCTCACCTTGTCGATCGACTTATCGATGACGATTGGGAGGTCCTGGCAGTCGATGACCTGTCTAAGGGACAGCTCGATCGACTAGCCGACGCGAGGCGCATTGGGTCGGTGCATTTCCATCAACTCGACATCCGAACCGAAGAGTTCCGTGACGCGGTTCGTCGTTTTGAGCCCGATGTCATTCATCACCTGGCTGCACAATCGGGAGTGCGTCCGTCGGTTGAGGACCCGATGTTCGATGCACATGTCAACGTGCTCGGAACGCTCAATGTCCAGTTGGCAGCGTCCGAGTCGGGGACCCAGCGCATCGTGTTTGCGTCATCGGGCGGCGCCATGTTTGGTGAGGTGCCCGGCAAGCCAGTCTCCGAGGACGCCCCTGCGTTGCCCGATTCGCCATATGGCATCTCGAAGAAGATCGTCGAGGACTATTTTCGGTATTTTGAGCACAGCTCGGGAGTCGACTATGTGATCCTCGCCCTCGGCAATGTGTATGGGCCTCGCCAGGATCCCCATGGCGAGGCCGGTGTGGTTGCGATCTTCTCCCGCCTGATGCTCGACGGCCAACGGCCGGTCATCAACGGCGACGGCGAGCAGGCACGCGACTATTTATTCGTCGACGACGTCGTTGATGCTTTTGCCCGGGCGGGCGAGATCGGCGGAGCCGTTCGGCTCAACATTGGGACCGGCCTCGCCACCTCAGTGAACGAGCTGTACGAGCTGATTGCCGAGGCGGCTGAGTACGACGGTTCGGCCGAGCATGGCCCCGGTAAGGAAGGCGATCTCAACCGCTCAGTTATCGACGCAACTGCCGCCAAGAAGCATCTTGGCTGGGAGCCCTGGACGGGTCTCGAGCCTGGTATCGCGAAGACGGTTGAATGGTTCAGGAGCGCAGTACGCAGAACGCAATGAGAAGCGCAGTACGCAGAACGCGATACGCAGTACGCCAGAACCAGCTCGACCCCATCTAGGGGCCTCTTGCCTCTTGCCTCTTGCGTCTTGCCTCTTGCCTCTTGCCTCCTGCGTTCTACCTCCTGCGCCTAAAGAAACAGATCTTCCTGGGGGTCGCGGACGAGGTCACGCACCCGACCCTCACCGAGCAGGCCGGCGCCTCGGACGACTGCAACGGGTATGGCTGTTGCCTTCCCCATGACGAGGTCGGCGGCGGCGGCCAACTCGTCGGCGACGGCTACTTCGGTGGCCATGAGCTCGCGCCCTTCGCTATCGGTTGTGCCTCGAAGATCGAGAACCGCCACAACACCCGATATGCCGATAGCCACGTCGGTCTGGCCCCGGCGCCAGGCACGGCCAAACGTGTCGGTGATGAGGACTCCAAGTCTGGCACCGGTAGAGCGCTCGAGCGCCCGCCGAATACCATGAGCCGAGCTGTCGGGATCGACCGGAAGCAGCACGGCCACACCCTCTGGTGTGTTGGATCGATCCACCGCAGCGTTGGCGCAGATAAACCCATGCCGGGTCCGGGTGATGACAAGGTCCCCGCGGCGTCGAATGATGTCGGTAGCCTCTGCGGAGATCACGTCCCGGTAGTCGGCGTCGGTTAGCACCTGGGCGGTTCGTCCCTCAGCCTTCGAGACAACTTTGTGGGTCACGACCACGATGTCTTCGTCGTGAAGCTGCAGGCCGGCGCGGTCACATCCGGCCAGTATCTCTGCGCTGAGATCGGTTCCGTGTGCGATTTCGGGGATCCCGGCCAGCGGGTAGATCGAGATCATGGCAATGCCAGAACGGCGGTGGCAAAGCGAGCCGCGGCGGCCGGGTCGGAGATGTGGGTGTCGAGCGAGTGGACTACGGCACTGGTATTTATCGGTTCGTTGACATCGGCCCGATCGATCACAAGGTCCGTGATGAGCCCCTGGTAGGCGTCGGCCACTCCCTGATTGCCGGGTGCGAGGCCGAGGCTGGCCATCACGCGATCGGCCGGACCCTTCAAGGCCTTGCCACCGAACAGCGGGCTTACCGCCACCACTCGCCCGGCCCGTTGCAGAGCCTCTCGGATGCCTGGTATGGCCAGGATCGGCCAGACCGACAGTGGCGGGTTGGACGGTGCGACCACCACCAGCCCGGGGGGTTAGTGTTGCGACAGTCACCCCGGGGCCCGGGGTGCCCGATGACCGGTGAAGGCTTGCACCGCGGCCGAGCGGTGGGGCGCGCCCCCCCCCACCCAAAAAT
>JAUXJL010000120.1 GCA_030624805.1 Acidimicrobiia bacterium | reverse complement strand
CACGCTGTTCAACAGAGATGGAAATGGGACCAGCGCCGTGCTTGGCCGCATTGTCGATCAATATCCAGGCAACCTGCGAGAGGGCGGCGGCGTCACCGAGAACGACAGCCGATCCGTCTGCATCCACGTCGACGGTGATCTCAGATCGTTCGGCTCGGCTCCGTACATCGTGCATGACGACCGACAGGTCTACCGGAGTGCGTGCCGGGGGCGCCTCGGCATCGGCCAGAGCTAGTGTGAGCATGTCGTCAACCAGTCGTGTCATCCGCCCAGCTTCCGCGGCGATGTCGGCAATCGCTTCGGCCCGATCTTCCTCCGTGGCTTCGGGTCGGTCGAGCAGGAATCCGGCGTTGTTGCGGATGGTCGTAAGGGGACTGCGCAGCTCGTGCGACGCATCCGCCACAAACCGGCGTTGCGCATCGAGCGATTGGGCGAGCCGGTTCTGAGCTGTTTCCAGCTCGGTCAACATGGCGTTGAAGCTCGTGGTGAGCCGTCCCACCTCGTCCCGGCTCTTGTTGGCGGGCAGGCGGCCACTGAGATCGCCGGTGGATCCAATTCGATCGGTGGTCTCTACGAGATCCAAGAGCGGTTTGAGGGCCCGGCCGCTCACGAGCCATGCAACTATGGAGGCCGCAATCAACGTGATGATTCCGGTGACCCACAGCACCGCTCGCAACCCGGTCACCTGCTCGTCGACGAACCTTGTCGATTGGCCGGCTACGACGACGCCGAGCAGATCGTTGTTGTCGGACATCCACCGGGTGGCGTGCACCCGTACCTGGAGGTCGGGTGTTGGATTGAGTACTGCGGTCGAAGAGCCGGTTTGTTCGGCCTCCACGATCACGGCTGCCGGTATTCGAAGAGGGCTTCCGTCGAGCGCCCCGGTGGAATACAGCGAAATGCCGTCCGGGCCCACGATGGTGATGAACGAATCTGTGCTTTGTGCGGGATCTACGAGCGAGAGCGGTGTGGTTGCGGCCACTGCTTCGCTCGTGAGGCCGGCCAATCCCGCTACCGTCTGATCGGAGAGCAGCCGCAGCTCCTTCTCCTGATCGTTTGGCGCGCTCTGGCCGACCAACGCGCCGAGCAGGATCCCGAATCCCAGCATGGCGATCGCCGTTACGGTTGCGCCGTAGAGGGCAAGGCGGGCCCGAATTCGCATTATTTCAGGACGTAGCCCACGCCGCGCACCGTGTGTAGTAGCGGGGGAGCATCGTCGGTCTCGATCTTCTGTCGGAGGTAACGAACGTACACATCGACGACGTTGCTGGTGGTGTCTGCGTCGAGATCCCATACTGCCTGGCGGATCCGCGTCCGACTCAACACGATGCGCGAGTTGCGCACGAAGTATTCGAGCAGAGCGAATTCGAGGGCGGTCAACTCAATGTCACGGTCCCCCCGGCGCACCTCCATCGCGTCGACGTCCATGACGAGGTCGGAGTAGCGAATTGTTTGGCGATCGGTCGGTTGGTTTCGGCGCAACAGGGTTCGGACCCGGGCCAGCAACTCTTCGTGGGCGAACGGCTTGACGAGGTAGTCGTCGGCTCCGGCGTCGAGACCGGTTACGCGATCTGGCACGGTGCTGCGTGCGGTGAGCATCAGGACTGCGACTTGGTCTCCGGCGGCTCGCAAGCGCCGGCATACCTCGAGCCCGTCGATGCCCGGCAGCATCAGGTCAAGCACGATGACGTCGGGTGGCTGGCTTCGCACCGCATCGACGGCACTGGATCCGTCATGGACGACGTCCACCTCGTATCCGTCGTATGTGAGCGAGCGGCGCACCGAGGCGGCGATGCGTGTGTCGTCGTCGACGACCAGGATCCGGGGCTTGGGCATAATCGACATGATCGACAGCTTCGTCCCTCGGCATTAGAGCATGATGAGATCGGCCACCCTTCGGGTGGCCGCCGTCTGCTCAAACGAGCTCCCTAACCTCTTCGCATGCCAACGGTGGATGTCAACGGCCGGGAACTTCACTACGCCGAGCAGGGCGATGGTCCACTGGCAGTGCTCGTGCATGGTTATCCGCTCGATCACACGTTGTGGCTCGATCAGCTCACCGATCTCTCCGACATTCGCAAGGTGGTTGCGCTGGACCTGCCCGGCTATGGGCTCTCGGAGCGGGTGACCGGCGCTCCGCTCAGCATGGAGGAGCTGGCCGGCGCAGTGGCCGGGTTCATCGACACGCTGGGATACGCCGAGGCTGACGTGGTCGGCTCGTCGATGGGCGGCTACGTAACCCTGGCTCTGTGGGAGCTGCACACGGCTGTGATCCGGTCACTGGTTCTCGCCAACACGAAGGCTGGGCCAGACAGCGAGGAGGGCAAGGCCGGGCGCGAGGCCCAAGCTCAATCGGTGGTCTCGGAGGGCCGGGCTCCGCTGGCCACCAAACTCGTTGAAGCTCTGCTGGCTCCCGGGCACGACCTCGCCGCCGCCGCTCGCCTTCGGACCATGGTGGAATCGACGCCGGTCGAGACAATCGTGGCATCGCTTCGGGGAATGGCGGCTCGCCCTGATCGCACGGAAATGCTCGCCTCCATCGGAGTTCCGACCCTTGTGATTTCCGGCGAAGAGGACGCTCTCATTCCTCCGCTCGACTCACATGAGATGGCGTCGGCCATCCCGAACTCAGAGTTTCTGGTCCTGGCGGGGGCCGGTCACCTCGGTCCCATCGAGCGCCCGGATGCGTTCACGGAAGCCCTGCGCGGCTTCTGGGAGTGACTCAGGTCGGCCATAATTGACGAGCCCTCCCTCGACGTGGCGGGGATAACTCAGCGCGGTCAGGTCATGGAACGCCGCGGTGTTTCGCCCTTCCTCGACGTCGACGCGTGCCAGGAGGATTCCTCCGAGCACGAACAGCACCGCCAGGCTTGCCACTGCGGGGCGGCTGCTGCCGAAGACGGCTACCGCGCCCGCAAACAACAGCGGCCCAATCACAGCACCGAGCCGGGCGACTGCGGTGAAAAATCCAAAAAACTCACCGCTCTGGGAGGCCGGGGCCAGGTTCGAGTACAAGCTGCGGCTGAGGGCCTGGCTTCCGCCCTGTACAACGGCGACGGCCCACGCCAAGAACCAGAACTCGACCACTGTGTCGAGAAAGTAGCCCCAGATGACAATCGTCGTGTAGACGGCCAGGCTCAGGAGGATCGCCCGCTTCGTGTCGATGCGCTCGGCCAAGGAATTGAGCCGTTTTCCGAAGACCAGCATGGCCACCACGGCGGCAGCCACCACCGCTCCCAGCAGTCCAAGAATGATGCCGAGATCCGAGGTTCGGACCGGTGGCAGTACTTCGATTCGGCCGACGGCGATCACCGAACCAATCGCTTCGGGGTTGTTTATCGGAGAGCTGACCAGGGTGAGGGTGTGGAGGCCCTCGCCGTCGGCTTCGAACTCCTCGAGAACCTCGAACCGCACCGTCGAACGGAACCCGTCGATGACGATGGGTGACCCGTCTTCCACTAGCGGAAGGCCATCCATGAGCACATCCCAGATGCCGTGGTCGGCGCCCTCGGAGTGCTTGATCGTGATCCGCTGGCCGTTGAATGGAATGTCGAGCCGGGAGCCCGGGGTGCTGGCGGCAACGTAATCCGATCGAGCCCCAGCCGGCAAGTCATCCTTGCCAATCACGCGCCAGTCGCCTTGGATCCGCACGGCGGCGCCGGTTGCGTTGTACTCGCCTTCGCCGACGAACGCCCCCTGGTCGGCAAACGCGGGGTCGGGCCGACCGACCACATCACGATCGAGCAAGTGGGCGGAGGCGATCCCGAGTGCCGGGATGGCGATCATGTTCACGATGAGGAACGTAAGGATCCGACCCCTCTGACGGGATTCCTTGTCGGTAAGAGCACCGAACAGGAGTGTGAACCCCACCCCGACGAATTGGACCAGGAGCAGTGCTCCGACCAACTCGAGAGTACCGAAGCCGAGCGCCGCTCCATACACCACTGCGAGTGCGATGACGGTCCCGATGCCGTTGTCGTACAGCAGGAACGCCAACAGGAATTTGCTGAGCTGGCGATAGGTACGGATGCTGCCAAAGGTTGTCCCTAGACGACCAAAGCTGGTGCGCATGACCGACGAGTCCCTGGCCAGTTTGGCAGCGGCGGCGGGGGGCTCCGGCAGGCGCCGCAGTATCGGGATCGAGAACAAGGCCCACCACACCGCGACGGCGATGAACGACACGCGCACGCCGAGATCATTTTCATCCGGGAGAATCAGGACAAGTGCGACGGCGATGGCCAAAAGTATGCCGCCTCCGAGGTATCCGTAGGCATAGCCGCGAGTGGACACACGGTCCTGGTCCTCCTCGACGGCCGTATGAGGGAGGAGGCTGTCGTAGAACACGTTCGCAAGGCCGAACCCGACACGCCCAACGATGAACAAGGCGCCGGCCAGCTGCCAATCGCCTTTCTGTACGAAGAACAGGCTTCCCGTGGCACCGACACCAACGGCGGTAAAGAAGGCCAGAAGGTATTTCTTGCCTCGCATGACGTCGCTGACAGTGCCGACGATCGGGGCCAGTACGGCAACGAGCACCAGGCTGATGGCGATAATGACCGCCCAATACGCCGCCGCGGTCTCAGGGCTTGCCAAGCTTGTGCCGGCGACATCCACGAAATAGGCGGGGAGTATTGCGGCCAGCACCACCACGGCAAACGCCGAGTTGGCCCAGTCGTACAGCGACCAGGCGCGTATGCGCCGGTCATATTCGGCTCGCTTGAGCCCAGCTGTTCTCCGCCCCACGTGCCCCTCTCAATACTCCGGCGGACATGGTAGACCGTCACGGAGGGTGGTCCGCTGCCCCATGGCCTACTCGTCGTCGAGCGTTCCGGCGTCCACCGCCCGGGCGACTCGCCGACCCTCGTCAACGTCGACCCGACGCAACAGCTGTCCGCCGACGATGAAGAAGAGGATGACTGCCAGTACTGCGGGCCGGCTCGAGCCGAAAACCTGGACGGCTCCAAAGAAAATGAGCGGGCCGATCAGCGCCGAGAATTTCGACATGATCGAGAAAAAGCCGAAGAACTCGCCGCTTTGCGACGTCGGGGACATCGACGCGTACAGGCTCCGGCTCAGTGCCTGGCTGCCACCCTGCACCGTTGCGACCATGAATGCGAGGAACCAGAACTCGATCACTGCGTTGAGGAAGAATCCCCAAACTGCGATGACTACGTAGACGACCAGGGACAGAAGAATTGTGTGTTTGGTGTCGAACCGGTCGGTGAATCCCTCCACAAGGCGCTGGCCGGGGCCGAACGTAATGCCGAGGGCGATGGCTTCAACGATCACAAGCAGTCCGACAACGCTCACCAGGCTCGAGGTACGGGTCGGGTCGAGCACCTCGATCTGACTGATTCCTGCCACGACGCCGCCCTGACCCGAGCCATCGGGTTTGGCTTCGAAGGTCCGGAGGCTCACGATCACAAGTTCATGCTCGCCGGGGGTGCCGGTGTCGATGCGAGCGGTCTCACCAAAGCGTTCCTTGCTGTTGAACGCGTCGATGGTGAGTCCATCTTCTCCGGTTGGCTCCGTGTCGTTCGGAGAGAAACCGTCGATGGTGAACCCCTCGATGTCGGGCGGTTCGAGCCCGTCTACGAGAAATGTGTAGCTGCCGCCGTCGGGGCCCGCCCGGTAGGTGACCTCGATTTCCCGACCCGTGAACATGAAACGAAGCCCGGCCCCGAGAACTTCGGTGAAGGCGTAGTCACTTCTGGCTCCGGCGCCGAGCTCGGCCTCGGGCATCAATACCCACGCGTTGTCGGGGAGGAGCTCGAAGGAGTCGAGGCGGTATTCGCCTTCCCCGACAAACATGCCGGAGGTCTCGAAGGCAGCGCCGGGGCGGCCGACGGTGTCTGCGTCGAGGACACGGGCACCAAACACGCCGACGAGAGGCAATAAAACGAGGTTGGAGAGGATGAACGCCAGGTAGGTCTTGCGCCGATCGTCGGCGGGGTCGGGGATGCGTCCAAAGATGAGCGCGAACGGTATGCCGACGAACTGAACCATCAGCAGGGCAAGAATCAACTCGGTGGCGCCGAATCCCAGTTCGGCCCCGTAGATAGCGGCCACACCGATGATGGTCCCAATGCCGTCGTTGTAAATAAGAAAGGCGACGAGGAATCGGAACAGGTGTTTGAAACTCCGAATACGAGCCCAGGTCTGCTTGAGCCTCCCGAAGCTAAGGGAGAGGATCGACTGTCCTTCAGCCGGCTCTTCGGAATCGGAGGGAGGCTCGGGCACCATGAAGAAGATAGGGAGCGAGAACAATGCCCACCACACTGCAACCGACAGGAAGGCAAGGCGGGCACCGCCTTCTGGGGCGATGACGAAGATCATGACGGCGTTGATGGCGAGCAAGATCCCACCGCCGAGATATCCGGTCGCATAGCCGCGGGTGGACACGAGGTCCCGGTCTTGCTCCCTGGCAACATGGGGAAGCAGAGCGTCGTAGAACACGTTG
>JAUXJL010000015.1 GCA_030624805.1 Acidimicrobiia bacterium | reverse complement strand
GCCCCGCCCGTTGCAGACCCTCGCGGTGGCGTGTTAGGGCCAGGAGCGGCCACCCCGACGGGGGGGGGTGGGCGGGTGCCCCCCCCCCCCGCCCGGCGTGACCGTGGGCCCCCACCACGCCGGGAGCCGGTGATGCCATTTCCGCGTTCACGTAGTCCAGCTCGTCGACGATGTCGGCCGCTCCCCGCAGAACGAAATATTCCTGGAAGGTGAGCCACTCCTCGCCGGAGCGCACCCGGGTTGGGACTCGGTCGTCGGTAGCCGGGAGCACTGTGGCATCGACTGATAGCTGCTTGGCGATCTCGGAGGTTATCGAGGAGAGCGGAACTCCTGCCTCGAGACGAGCGGTCCGAAGGAGATTGGTGGCCAGATCCCGGTCTCCAATCCGGAATCGGTTGTCGATGCCGAGAGCGCCCAGTTGCTCCATGACCCCGAATGTGTCGTCGACCCGGCCCCACCCGTGGGGACCCTCGATCCCGGCCAGTGTGTACAGGACGGTATCCACATCCGGCGATACATGCAGCCCATATATCACCTCGTCGTCACCCACGTTCACGACAACAGTAAGAGAGCCGCCGCCGGCCGCCAGCCCGCGGGCCATACGCGCCCCGCCAACCCCGCCAGAAAGCAGGACCACTGCAGGGTCTTTGCGATCGTGGCTCATTGTCTAGAGAATGGTTGCATGGCGCTCCTCGACTCTGCGCTGTCGGATTCTCCAACAGCAACCGCCCTCGTCGCTGCCCTCGTAGTGGTCCACGAAGGCTCAGCGCTGGGTGAGGCGCTTGGAGCCGTCGGGCGACAAGTGTACGAGCTGGAACGTGTGATTGTGGTCGGGGGAGGCGCCGAGGCTCGCGGGGCGGTCGGGGCAGACGATTGGGTCTCCACCGTGGCCGAGGGTCTGGAAGCTCTTGGATCGGACATCAGCCACGTGTGGTTGGTTCACGACGACAGCCTTCCACGTCCCGATGCGCTTCGAGCCCTCGTGCACGAGGGTGGAAGGGTTGGTGCCGAGCTAGTCGGTTCAAAGATTCTGCGGGCAGGTCACCCCGGCATGCTCGAATCTGTCGGACTGGCCACCGACGTGTTCGAGGTTCCGGCCACCGGGCTCGATTTTGGTGAACAAGACCAGGAGCAATACGACGTTCTGCGCGACGTTGCATTCGTAGCCGGCAGCTCGATTCTCGTCAACCGGGTCATGCTTGAACGAGTGGGCGGGCCCGATCCACTTCTCGAGCCGGTGATGGGAGCCCTCGACCTGTGCCAGCGAGTTCGTCTGGCCGGTGGGCGAGTAGTGGTAGTGCCGAGCGCCGAGGTGCTCCATGACGGCTCATGTGCCGCCGAGTCGAAGCATTGGCGGCTCGAGGCCGGACGGCTCCGGGCAATGCTCAAGGCGTATAGCCCCCTCACCCTGCTGTGGGTGGTTCCGTTCAACTTCATTTTGGGCCTGCTCGAGGCGATCATAAGCCCGCTATTCGGCCGGTGGCGCCTGTTCGCGTTCCTCCGGGCCTGGCTGTGGAATCTCGTTCGGCTGCCGAGCACGATCGGCGCCCGTCGCAGGGTTGAACGAATTCACCAGGATGATGAACTGTTCCGGTTCCAGGTGCGCGGTTCGACCCGTCTCACCTCACTTTCGCAGCAGGTGGCCGACAAGGCGATCCGCCTGGCCGAGTCAGAGCGCATCCGCAGCCTTGGCCATTTCGTCGAGACGAGCCAGGAAACGGTGCGTCGGCCGGTGGTGGCATCTCTACTCGGCGGCGTCGGCTTTGCGCTGCTCGCCACTCGCCAGCTCTGGGCAGACGGTGTCGCCAGTGTCGGATATGCCCTGCCGCCCGCCGCCTCGGTGGCCGCCGCGCTCGGTGCTTACGGCGGGGGATGGAATCCGGCCGGACTGGGAAGCCCGGAGCCGCTCCGGCCCGTAGTCGGAGCAGTTTCTCTGGTCCAAGTGGCCTTGTTCGGCAGCGGATCGATTGCGCTCGTCGCGATCCTGGTCGGTGCGGCCGTGATCGGCGTGATCGGCGTTGCACGCCTGCTTGGGCCGTTCGGCGTGCGGCCGGTGGCGCGGTACGCAGCCGGGGTATTCCTCATCGCCGGCCCAGCCGCCCGCCTGCTGGCCGGGGATGGAGTGTGGCATGGCATCGTCGCGATGGCCGTGCTGCCCTGGTTGCTTTCTGTGGCCATGCACCGGAGGCGGACCATTGCGGCGGTCGCAGTATCGGCCCTCCTCACTGCCGTCGCCGCCGCCTTTGTTCCGCTCATGCTCGTCGTCCCTTCGGCTGCCTTGATTCTCTGGGCCCTCGTTGAACCAGCAAATGGGCTCCGCAACGTTGGACGATCTGTCACTGGAGCCGTGCTGGCAATCCCGGCTCTGTTCCCCTGGCTGGGAGCGCTTGATGACCTCGAGTTCTTTTTTACGAGTGGTCCCGACTTCTACTGGTCGGCCACTCCGTGGGTCACCGTGATGGTGGCGGTGGTCGCCGCCGGTGGCCTCGCCGCTGCGCCCCGCCCTCTGGCCCAGCTCAGCGGGTGGGGCGCACTGCTACTTGGGGGCGGTGCCGTGTTAGCCCGCACCGGTAGTTTCGATTGGGGTACCGACCCCGGTGCGGCCGGTATGGCGCTGGCGGGAGTTGGCATGGCGATCATCATCGGCTCGGGGCTGGAGGCCGGAGCCCGGGCTTTCGATATCGGCGGCGTCGGCCGATACATTCGTCTCGTCGGCCTCGTTGCAGCTGTGCTGCTGCTGCTCGGAACGATCACGGTGGCCATTCCAGGTCGGCTCGGTTTCCCCTCGAAAGGGGTGGTAGAAACGCTCTCGTTCACGGCTGAAGCCCCGCCCGGCCGGGCAGTGTTTATTGGCGATGAGGCCCTGATGCCCGGTGGCGGCCGCCAGCTCACTCCTGAAGTGAGCTATCGGGTCGTGGCCACGCCCGAACCGAGGCTGTGGGAGGCTTGGCTGGCCCCGGAACGCCTCGGAGACGATGCCATCGCTTCTGTGCTGTCCTCCGCTCTCTCGGGCGGAAGCTTCCGGCTCGGCGAAGAATTGGCCACCTTTGGCGTCGGGTGGATACTCGCCACCGGCCCCGGTTCAGTTGTGGACGCTCTCGACGCCCAGCTCGATCTACTGCCTCTGGCCATCCCGGACACCATCGTCTACCAGGTGGAGATCCCTGCTTTGCGGGCAGTCGATGAATCCGGCGCGGATTGGATCCTGAATGGCACCGGATACGTTGGCCCTTCGTCTGGCGGCACCGTCCGCTTAGCCGAGAACGCCGACTCCCGGTGGGCCGAGCAGTGGGAACAAGACGAGTGGGGCAACCGAGTCACCGTCGATGGCGGGGTCATAGAGTTCGGACCGATCGAGGTACTGCGGACTACTTCGTTGGTTTCGCTGGCCTGGGTGGGAATGCTCGTGATCGCCGTTGTCACCGTCGGACGCTGGAAGGAGTCCGGGTGAAACGAGTGCTCATTGGAGTGCTGGCCGCAGTGACGGCGTTGGCGGCCTGGGCCCTCCCGGCGCCCGAAGCCGCAACCGGCGTTGTGCCAGAGCTTCCAGAGCTGCCCGAGACCGGGCAGCGAGCCGCCGTTTGGTTCTGCCCGGGAGTGGACTCGGAGGTCGATCCCATCCTTACCGCCTCCCTTGTTTCGCCGGGCCTGGTTGGTTTCACTCTCCCCGCCGACGGTGACATTCTGGACGCGTTCCAGACTCGAATCGAGCCAGGGGTCGGTGATTGGGACGTCGGTGATGGACTTCTTTTCCACCCGGGCCCATCCATCGTTGAAACGTCCACCATTCCGTCGGGGGCGGCGGTCGTCTATCGCGGCCCGGTTCAAGTGGCAGTCGATGGCTGCTACACGCCCGCTAAGGAGTGGTTCATCGCAGGGGCGACCGCCGGGCCGGCCGAAACCGTGACTCTTCGACTTTTCAACCCGCTCCTCGAGCAGGCCCGTGTCACCCTACAAGTGATCACCGAGTTCGGTTTCGAGCCGCTTCTCGATCTGGAGTCGGTCAGCATTGGTCCCCGCGACTGGGAAGACGTGCCGCTTGGTTTGGTCCTCGGCACCCGGGAGCAGCTGGCCGTACAAGTGACGGTCACCGAGGGTGTGGTCATCCCCAGTCTGAGCATTTCCGGCCCGAACGGCCTGGCCGTATGGCCTGGTGAGAGCCCATCGGCGACCTGGGAATTCCCACTTGCCCAGGTGGCCGGCACCGCGGGCACGATCTCCATCTGGAACCCCGGGACCGAGGATGCCGACGTAACGATCGAGCTGATGGGCAGGCAGGGGCCGGTCGGCCTCTTCGATCTGGTTGTCCGGCCTGGTCGCGAGGAACGGTTCGATGTCTCGTCTGCTACGTCCCTTGAAGCTGCCGCCGTCGTGCGCTCGTCGGTCGCCGTTGTGGCCGCCATCCGATCCGAAGGCGCGGCCGGCAACGCCGCCTCGACCGGGGTAGCCCGCCCGGCTGCTCGATGGCTGGTGCCGGGCCACGCGGTTGTGTCCGATCTTGCCTCATTCGTCTTTGTGCTCAACAGCGGAGACGACCCGGTTCAGGTCCAGGCAGGCCCGGTTGGTGCCGAATCCAAGGCGACCGTGAACGTGCCGGGACATGCGATTGTCCGGCTGAATGTCGACGGGAGAGGGGCAGATATCGTGGCCTCGGCACCGGTGTCTGTTGCGTGGGCTGTAGTCGGCGAAGCCGACGTTGGCCTCGGCCTTGGAGTCCCGCTCGCCGTTCAAGAGCCGTGAGCTCGTGATCGAGGCCGATCGGGATCACGCGAAATACCCGGTGGGGCGCCGCGCGACCTCTAAGTTCATGGCATGTTCATTTCCTTGTGTCGTTCGTGCGGAACCCCGGCAGCCGCGGTGATGACGTTCGCCTATTCCGACGCCGACCTGTGGCTCGACGACTTGTCCTCCCCCACCCATGATGGTGTCGAGCTGTGTTCGCGGCACGCCGACACGAGGACCGCTCCTGTCGGGTGGACCTTGACCGATCGACGCCGTGTCAGCGACCGACACCTGTTCATACCCGTCGAGCCCGCCACCGTCGCTTGAGCATTTCCCGACATGCCGCTTGATCCCGATCTCGTTGAAGCCGTCCGTGAAATGGATGAGCATGAACTGCGCAGGTTGCTCATGCTGGCCAGGGCCCGGCTCGAATCGCGAGGTGTGACGCTTGGCCCGACTCCTCCCCGGGTGCGCTACCGAGAGCAGCTCATACGGTGCGGAAAGGACAATTGCACCCGTTGTCCCCATGGACCGTATTGGTACGCCTACTGGAACGAGGACGGGCGCCGGCGCTCGTGTTACCTCGGACGTCTCGATGCCGACGAGGTCCCGAGCATTGCCAGCGCAAGATCGGCCGGTGGGTAGACTCCCCGGCCATGAGCGACCAGGTCTGTCCCGAGTGTGGCGCGTCCGATTTCATTGAGATCGATCTGACGCTGGCCGATCAGACCGGGGTCACGTTTTGTTCATGTCATCGGTGCGAGAACCGCTGGTGGAACAAAGAGGGCAAGCCGATGGCGCTGAAAGACGTGCTCAAGCTCGCTCGCAAGGCCAGGGCCTGACCTCCGCCGACATCCGGGGCTCAATGCAGACAACCGTTCCAACCCGAACGCCCGTCACGCGGTATCTTGCCGTTGCGCTCATAGCTCTTGTCAGCGTGCTGGTGTTCATCGTCATGCAACCGGCCGAGATTCTGACCAACAACACTCCGTCCGGCGGTGATATGGGAGCTCACGTCCTTGTTCCCGCCTATCTCCGTGACAACTTGCTCCCCTCGCTGAGGATCTCAGGCTGGAGCAACGACTGGTTTGCCGGCTTCCCGATCCTCTACTTCTACTTCCCGCTTCCGGCAGTAACGATCGTCCTTTTCGATCTCGTTATGCCGTACGGAATCGCCTTCAAACTCGTGACCATCATGGGTCTGTTGGCCATGCCGGCCGGTTCCTATTACCTGGCCCGCCAGATGCAGGCTCCCCGCCTGGTGGCGTCGATGGCGGGAGTGGCAGGCGGAACGTTCGTGCTAATGGAGAGCTACGCAATCTACGGGGGGAACATCAAGTCGACCCTGGCGGGGGAGTATTCGTTCTCGTGGGCAATGGCATTTAGTCTCTTCTATCTGGGTGCGCTGCTGCGCGACTCTCGGGCCGGCAAACGATTCAGCCCGCTGGCCGCGCTCATGCTGGCCGGCATGGCCCTTTCCCATATCATCCCCACTGCCATCGTTGGGGGAGCCTCACTCATCCTCCTCGCCCATCGGAGCCGGGTTCGGGCGCTTCTCACATGGGGGCTTGGTTTTGCTCTGGCCGCCTTTTGGGTAGTGCCGTTGGTAGCCACGATCGGCTTTACGACCGACATGAACTTCTCGCCGCTGCGGGGTTTTGCACCACAGACGGGCGGGCCGCTGCCGACCGAGTTGTGGCCGCTTCTGCCCTTGGCCGTTGTGGGACTTGGGTGGTCGCTGTGGAAGCGTTACTCGGTCTCGGTCCTGGTCGTGACGACTCTGGCGCCGCTCTTGGCCTATCCGTTCGTATCCGGGAAGCTCTGGAACGGACGGCTACTGCCGTATTGGTATTTCGGCGTGTTCTTCTTTGCAGGTTTGGCGGTGGGTCTGGCCGCGCTCACCGTCTACCGGCGGATGCCTGCCCGACCGTGGGTGGTTGTCGCCATTGGGTTGCTGGGAGGAGCCGCTCTCGTTCTTCCGCCCATATCCGGGCTCGAGCAAAGCAGCGGATGGGCCCGGTGGAATTTCAGCGGGTATGAGGACAAGGACCCATTTCCTGAGTATGAGAACCTCATGGCCACGGTCGACGGTCTGCCCGACGGCCGGATCATGTGGGAAGCCAACAACGATATGGATAAGTACGGCACGCCCATGGCACTCATGCTGTTCCCGTTCTGGAGTGACGGGCATGCGTCCATGGAGGGCCTGCTCTTCGAGTCGTCGCTGACCACTCCCTTCCACTTCATGAACGCCGCGGAGATGAGCGACGCCCCGTCAAACCCAATTCCAGGCCTGCCGTACAGCGGCTTCGACCTCGATCGCGGTCTCGCCCACATGCAGCTGTTCAATGTTCGTTACTACGTCACCTTCACCGACCGGGCCACCTCCGCCGCCCGGCTCCACCCAGGGTTTACGCAGTTGGTCGAGGCTCCTCCCTGGACGATCTTTCAGATTTCTGATAGCTCACTCGTCGATGTCGCCGACTTCACACCAGCTGTCTATGAGCCAACCGATGAGATCGGCCCCCTGGCTCGGGCCAGTCTCATTTTTCGGGAAGATGACGAATTGGACGACTTCTTCAACGGTGCGGTCGAGTGGCATACCCGGGTCGAAACACTCGACCACTGGCTAGTCGAGTCCGGGCCTGCCGAATGGCCGCGGGTGGAAGAAGGTTTGGTGGGTCTGGCCGGCACCCCGTCGATCATCGGAGCTGGCACCGTCAGCAACATCGTGTTGGAGGATCATCGGGTGTCCTTCGACACCAGCGCCGTCGGTGTTCCCCATCTCGTAAAGGTCTCGTTCTTCCCCAACTGGAAGGCCCGCGGAGCCGAGGGTCCGTTTCGGGCCGCTCCGGCGTTTATGGTTGTGATCCCGACCGATTCCCACGTTGAGCTCACCTTCGAGCGACGATGGTATGAGAGTCTCGGCCTGTTGGTAACGCTGGTCGCCGGGGCAGGCCTCCTCGGTTGGCTGATTCGGGAACGTAGCAGGGGCCGAGGCCAACCCCACGGAGTTGAGCCGGCAACCGTCGACCTGGAATCGCTATGAGGAACTACCTAAAGACGCTGCTGCACCGCGAGGCGCTCACCCAGATGGTCAAGCTCGGGTTCATCGGCGGATTTAACACCGTGGTGACGCTCGCTCTCTCGCTTTTTTTTCGGAAGGTCGGGCTGCTCGATGAGCTGGCGGTTGCGTTTGCCTGGGCACTCGGCACGCTGCTGTCGTACTTCCTCAACCGACGTTGGACGTTCTCGCTGGACACGAAGAGCGCCAACGTACGCGAGACGTCGCACTTCTTTGTCGTAAACATCATCGCCGGTGCTCTCACTGTCGGCTTCGTCTTCGTGGCCGGGCGCTTGCGAGGTGATCTGAGCGATATCGAATTCCTTGGTGCCCAGATTCTTGCCTCGGCCTTCATCGTTATCCCTAAGTTCGCTGCCTATCGGGACGTCGTGTTCAAGCGAAGCCTCACAAACGCGAGTGACTAGGGGGTTTCACCCGCAGAAGCTATAAGCAGTTTTGGTTCTCAACACCGTTGCCGATTCACAAAAAAACGTGGTTTCTCTGGGTCTGGCGCCTGCCAAGCTGGCCGTCGACTAGCTCGGTTCCGGTGGCCGGGCGAAGCCCGAGAAGGACGCAAAGGTTCTCGCTCACGGCCGAGTAATGCGAATGGCCTTACTGCTTCCTGCTTACTGCTTCTTGCCGAGCAGCTTTCGAAGTCGAAACAGGCCGACAAGGGTGCGCGGCACGCGTTTTAGATAGGAGGAGCGGGCCGGCCGCATCTCTTCAACAACCGCGGGGACCTCGGCAATGCGATAACCCGCCCGCTCGGCTCGAAGGACGAGCTCGGTGTCAAAGAGATCCTCGGTGCTCTTGACCTTTGGGAGCACGTCGTCGAGCACCTTGCGGTTGACGGCTTTCATCCCGTGCGTGTCTGTGACTTGTGAGCCGAACAGCGCGCGCAGCAGCAAGTTGAACACGCCTGTGCCGAGCCTCCGCACAATACCCCGACGATCATCAGCCTCCGGGTCCCGCTTCGAGGCGAGAATGATGTCGGCATCCTTGGTGTTGTCGAGCACCTCGTCGACGAAGCGACGGGAGAAGTAGTCGACATCGAAGGCCACCATCCAGTCGGTGTCTGCTCGCCGGAATCCCTCGCGTAGCGCAGCTCCGTAGTCGGCCGCCTCCAGATGCAGAGTCCGAAGCCACGGAAAGCGACCGGCCAGAGAGTCTGCTTCGGTGCCGGTGCCGTCTCTCGACCCGTTCTCCACCAGATATAACACAAACTCCAGGCCCGACAGCTCTCGGTCGAGGGTTTCCACAGCATGGCTGAGGAAACCGGCCTCGTTGTGGACCGGTATGACGATCGTGAGACTCGGGGAAGTCATCATGGGGAAAAGAGTGTAGGGGAGGCGCTTCGTTCCGACTCCCGGGGGCCGTAACATCGCTCTCGATGAGTTTGGACGCCATTTTTAAGGCCTACGACATCCGGGGTCGCATCGACAACGGCGAGATTGACGCTGACGTCGTCCACCGAATCGGAGCCGCCTTTGCCGGTTTCTCGGGCGCGGCTCGGATCGCAGTAGGGCGCGACATCCGCACCAGCTCCGCCGAATTGTCGGATGCCTTTGTGGCGGGCGCCCTCTCCCAGGGTGTCGATGTCGACGACCTCGGTCTCATCGCCACCGACATGAGCTACTTCTACGCAGGAGCGCACGACGTGCCGGCGGCGATGGTGACCGCCTCGCACCTCCCGCTCAATTGGAATGGCATCAAGTTGTCTTTGGCAGGAGCACGCCCGGTCTCGGGCGACACCGGGCTGGCAGATATCAAGGCGCTTACCGCCGACCCAGCTCCCGAAGCCTCAGTGCCCGGCACGTCGCGTGAGGTCTCCGCGCTTCATGAGTATGTCGTCCACCTTTACTCAATTGTCGATGCGGGGTCGTTTCGTCCGCTCAAGGTGGCGGTCGATGGCGGAAACGGCATGGCCGGCATAGTGGCCGGCCCAGTGTTCGAGCGGATTCCCGTCGATCTCACGGCCCTGTATCTCGACCCCGATGGCACCTTCCCCAACCATCCGGCCGACCCGACCAAGCTCGAGAACCTCGAGGATGTCATCGCGGTCATGAAGGACCAACCCCATGACCTCGGAGTCGCCTTCGATGCCGATGCCGACCGTGCCATCTTCATCGACGACCTGGGCGAGCCCCTATCTGGCAGCACCACAACCGCTATGATCGCTCGCTGGTTCCTGGGCAAACATCCCGGCGCCACAATCGTTCACAACCTCATCTGCAGCCGGGCGGTCCCCGAGACGATCAAGCGATGGGGAGGCATCCCCGTCGAGACACGCGTCGGCCACTCGTTCATCAAGGCCGTGATGGCCGAAAGCGACGCCGTTTTCGGAGGCGAAAATTCCGCCCATTTCTACTTCAGGGCCAACTATCGGGCTGACTCGGGCACGCTGGCCATGCTCGTTCTCATGCAACTCATGGCTGAAGACCCGCGGCCGCTATCGGAGATTCGGGTGGAATTCGAGCCGTATTCGGCATCAGGCGAGATCAACTTCGTCGTCGAAGGTCAAGCAGCCATGATGGATATCGTTGAGCGCGAGATGGGAGGCGAGGCGGGCCATCTTGATGGGTTGACGGTGAGGTGGCCGGATCGGTGGCTTAACCTGCGGCCTTCGAATACTGAGCCGTTGCTGCGCCTAAACGCAGAAGCGCCCGACCCCGCCGGGGTCGACGACCTGGTGGGCAGGGTGCGGGAGGTCATCTTGGCGAATGGGGGCAGCCCCGGCTAGGCCGGAGCCAACCAGAAGGAGACACATGGATTACGACATCGCCAACCCCGACCTCGCCGCCGATGGTGCCCGGCGCATCGCGTGGGCGGCTCGCCGCATGCCGGTGATGGCTTCCCTGCGGGAACGTTATGAGGAGTCCAAGCCGTTCGTAGGTATGCGCTTCGGGGCGTGTATGCACGTCACCACCGAAACCGCCAACTTGATGCTCACATTGCGCGCCGGCGGCGGTGAGGTGATGTTGTGTGCTTCAAATCCCCTTTCCACCCAGGATGACGTGGCGGCCGCGCTGGTGGAGGAAGGTATTCCCGTCAACGCCATCAGGGGTGAGGACACCGATACGTACTATCGCCACCTCCAGACTGTGCTCGACACCAAGCCGACCATCACGATGGATGACGGTGCCGACCTCGTGACCCTGTTGCACACCGACCGTGCCGACATCACGCCGCTCGCTTCCATGGAGGAGACCACTACCGGCGTCATCCGTCTCCGTGCAATGGAATCCGAAGGAGCGCTCCGGTTCCCGGTTGTGGCGGTGAACGACTCTGATACGAAGCACCTATTTGACAACCGCCACGGCACCGGCCAATCGTCGCTCGATGGCGTGCTCCGGTCCACCAACATGCTCATCGCCGGCCGCACCGTCGTGGTGGTCGGGTTTGGTGATTGCGGCCAGGGTGTGGCGCAGCGTGCCGACGGGCTCGGCGGCAAGGTCGTGGTGGTGGAAGTGGATGCCGTTAGGGCGCTGTCTGCGGCAATGGAGGGTTACCAGGTGATGACCGCCATCGAGGCGGCCGCAGTAGGTGATCTCTTCATTACCGTCACCGGCAACATCCATGTAATACGCGAGGAGCACTTCGCGGTCATGAAAGATGGGGCAATCCTGGCCAATGCCGGTCACTTTGATGTCGAAATCGACCTGAAGCGCCTCAGTGAGCTGGCCGTGGAGAACCGTACGCTGCGCGAAAACCTTGGAGAGTACGTGCTGGCCGACGGCCGGCGGATCCTGGTTCTTGCTGAGGGTCGACTCGTGAACCTGGCCGCGGCAGAGGGGCATCCCGCCGACGTGATGGATATGTCGTTCGCCAATCAGGCTCTGGCGGCAGAATGGATCCTCGAGAACCGCCAAGATCTAGAAGCCAGGGTATATCGGTTGCCTTCTCGTATCGATCAGCAGGTGGCCGTGCTCAAATTGGAGTCACTGGGTGCCGGGCTCGAACGACTGACTTCGGAGCAGGAGTCCTATCTCGAGTCGTGGCGCCACGGGACCTAGCGGCCAGCCGTCTGCCGACCGATTCCCTGCAGAGAGAGCTATTTGTCCGAGCCGCCACCGGTAGGCAGCGGAGCCGGGCCCTCGTGAGTGATATCGGGCTGCGGGCGTAAGTCGACGACCACCCCGGGAGCGGCCACCTTATTGATGGGGTCTGCGCCGTTCAGAACCTCGAGTATCTCGTCGTCGATGAGCTCCTCGTACTTCAGGAGCGCGTCCCGTAGTGCCTCGACCAGGTGACGGTTGGCCGACAGGAGTCGGGTTACGGCGTCCTTGTTTTCCTCGAGGATTCGGTCGACCGCCGCCCGAGATGCCTTGTCTCCCAGGACCTTGTTTGCGATGTTGCCGCCGAGCAAACCACCTTCCAGGGTGTTGAAAGAAATGAGCGAGTCGCCGAGCCCGAGGCTGCCGACCATTACAACAGCCACATCGGTCGCCGCCTTTAGGTCGCCGGCCGGGCCGCTTCCCGACTCGCCGAAGAAGATCTCCTCGGCCACCATTCCGCCCATCGAGATCTGGATGGAGGCCACCAGCTCGGTTGCCGTGTTGGTGAACCGCTCCTCAGTCGGGCTATGGGCCAGCAGGCCGAGGGCGCTCCGGCGTTTGATGATGGAGAGGACTTCTAGTCGGCGTGACTCACCAACCAGATGAGCCACAACTGCGTGGCCGGCTTCGTGGGTGGCGATGGTGTTTCGCTCAGCATGCGTGTATTCGGTCGGTTGGGCCAATCCGATCTCGACCTCCATCCGCGCTCGGCGTACATCGGGAAGCGTGAAGGCTTCCCTGCCCTCTCGGAGCGAGAGAAGAAGGGCCTCATCAAACAGCCGTTCGAGCGAAGCAGGCGTATAGCCCATCGTGGAGGCTGAGAGCTCGTCGAGAGTTGCCTCGTTGTCGAGCGTCGGGTCGTGAGCCTTGCGGGCAAGGAAGTACTCGATCAGCTCGCGACGTGCCGAGCGGCTCGGTGTGTCGAAATGGAGAATCCGGTCGAAACGTCCGGGGCGTAGTAAGGCGGGGTCGAGGGACTCGGCACGGTTGGTAGCGCCGATGAGCAGGATGTTGGACGGTTCGGGCATCTTCATCTTGATGCGGCGGGCGTAGGGAAGGAAGCGGTTGACCCGACCGCCCATCCAGTTTCGGATCTTGATGCCCGTAGTGGGCTCATCAAAACTCTGCATTTGGACGAGCAGTTCGTTCACGACCCCTCCGACGCCTTCTGACATCGACGGCGAGGTCTCTCGGCCCAATGCGGCTGCGACCTTACCCGCGGAGAACTCGCCCAGGCCGCCTCGCTTGGTCCCGATGGCGTCGATTTCTTCGAGGAAGCCGATGGCGCCACCGTCACGGCGGGCCGTCTTTCGGAGGGCTTTGAAGAAGGCCCGAATCTTGCGCCCCGTCATGCCGTACCACATGCTCTGGAACGAAGTCGAGGACACGAACAAGTACGGCACCCCGGCCTCCTTGGCCATCGCCTTGGCAACATGAGTCTTGCCGGTACCGGGCGGCCCCTCGAAGAGGACGCCGCGTCGCGGGCGACCACCGAGCTGGCCGGAGAACTTGCGATGGTCCAGAAACACCTGAAGCGTGTGTTGCACCTCACCAAGTACGTCGCCGAGCCCCTTCACATCGTCGAACCCGACTTCGATCTGCTCGGGCATGAAGATCACATGCGGTGAACGGCCGTTCACAAGCATCGGAACGATCATGATGACTCCGATGAGGAGAAAGAGCAGGGCGAACGGAATCCAGAGGCCTGCGTTCTCGGGCAGGGTCGGGAGCGGGACGATCTCGCGGTCGGTCAGCAATCGCCACCACACCCAGGCGGCTATCGGGCCGAGAACCATGGCGAGTCGGCGTAAACGCCGGAGGCGGTATCGTTCCTTGTGGCCCGCGACGTTGAGCATGTGGTCCCCTTTTATTCTCCGTGTGATCAACATAACTACTCTCCGCGGTCGCCATGTTCGGGAAAGGACCATTTTTTCAGCGCGCGGTGTTCCTTTTCGATTTTTTGGCCCTTGTTGCGAGCACCTTTGCGTCAATGGCCAAAAAATCGAGTGCTGCCGCCGGACGGCTGGCTGGTCGACGGCTGGCGCCGCCGGCGCCAAGCCCAGGCCTCCCACGTTCCCGCGGTGAACCAGCAAAGGTGTTGAGCACCGATGCTGCGTCCTGCGTCCTGCTTCCTGCGTCCTGCTTCCTGCTTCCTGCGTCCTGCGTCCTGCGTGCCGCGTCCCGCGCCCTGTCCCACCTCACGTATACGTTCGGTCCATGTTCTGTTTCGGTTGTTTGAGTCCGGGAGAGCGGTTGTGTCGGAACTGCCGGGCCG
>JAUXJL010000041.1 GCA_030624805.1 Acidimicrobiia bacterium | reverse complement strand
TCGGGGATAACCCGAACACCAGCGGAGTGGCCAGACCGGCCAGGCCCGATAGCACCATCGACAACCCGGCCAGGCTGGTCCGTCCATATCGATCGGCCCACCTGCCGAACAACCAGGCTCCAATCCCACCCGAGGCAATGATGAAGAAGGTGGCCGTCGGCACGAAGCCGTCACCCCGGCCTGCCTCTTCAGCCGAGGCAGCCAGGAAGGCGGCGGTCCAGGTCCACATCGCATACAGCTCCCACATGTGCCCGAGATAGCCATAGGTCGACAGTCGGAATCCCTGGTTCCGGACCACCCGTCCGATGTGGCTGGCGCTGAAACCCTGCCGGGGGGTTTCATACGGCCCGTCTTCGAGCAGCGTCCACATGAGCAGGGCGCTCATGAGCGCCAGCAACGAGGATCCCCCAACGACACCCTGCCAATCGAAGCCGATGCCACGGATCAGGTGCGGTCCCGCACTCCCGACCGTGAGGGCGCCTACGAGCACACCGAGCGCCAGCCCGCGTCCCTCCCGGAACCAGCCGGCCATCACCTTGAGACCAGCCGGGTACACCCCGGCCAGGGCGGCGCCGGTGAGGAACCGGAGGACAAAAGCCCAGACGTAGTCACCCTCGCCGAGTAACAGGAGGCCGAAGTTGACTCCGGCGCCGATCACCGCTGAGGCGGTGAACAGAGTGCGGCTGGCGACCGTATCGGCGACGTTGGAAACAGCCAGGCCGAGGGCTCCCACCACAAACCCTATCTGTACCGCCAGTGTGAGCCCGACGGTTTGGCCCGAGGAAAGGCCCCACAGTTCTTCCAGCTGGGGGGCAACTGCAGAGGCCGAGAACCACAATGTGAGAGCGAGCAGCTGGCTGGCGGCGATGAAGAACAGGGCTCGGCGCTGCTTAGCGGTCACATCACCCGACCAACGTCGGATCGGACTCCTTTGTTTCCGGCTGTGGGTCGGGGGGCCCGGAATAGAGGCGAGCCAGCGACGAGCGATATCCGATCCAGCGGACGATTCCGAAGGCCAGCATCGAGAGCGGCACCGCGAACGCCTCGGTCAGCGGGGCCGTGAAGGCAACCGCAATTTGCACGAACGTCGCGACCACGTAGATCTTGAAGATATCCACCTCCCGGCCGCCGCCAATGAGTTGGGCCTCCTCGGAGAAGAGCATGCCCCAGACGATGTTGGTGATGATGGTGGCGGCGGTGAGAAACTCAACGGTGTAGGCCGCCTCAACCAGCCGAGTCATCGGATTACCCACCCAGTCAAAACCCATCCAAAAGAGGAACAACAAGCCGGACCCAATAACAACCACGCGAGCGATACGAGCCAGCCGGTCTCCTTCGGCTCGGATCCGATCACGTCCGGCGACCAGGGACGGCGGATTCAGGACCGCAGATACTCCTGTGACAAAAACGAGGAGTGGTCGACCGGCAACTCGGGCAGCCTCGGCCGAGCCGAGAATGTCGCTTCCGGCGATGACGGCCACAATGGCAGCGGCGACGAAGTTGGCGCCGACCGGCAGCAGGCCAAAACCGGTGAGCCAGCGTCCCGACTCCCCCAGGCTGCGCAAGCGATACGGCCGTCCACTGGGACGGATCGAGCTCCGCCGCGCCAGCAGCAGGCCCACCCCGATTGAAAAGGTGTTCGCAACGACGAGCGCTCCGAACGGAACCCAGGCCTTATCGATATCAACGACGACGGCGACGACGATGAACGACCCTGCAACCACGAGCTGAACGATCGATGTGGCAGCCGCCAGCCATGACCGTCCGGCCTGATGCATGACCCTTCGAATATGGTCTTGAATCGGAGATAGAAACGCGGTGAGCACCGTTGTGATGGCGAGCGGTACGAGTAGCGAGCTGTCGGCGTCACCGGCCGGAATCAAGGCCACCAGCACGACGAGGCTCCCGGCCGCGGCGACTGGAATTCCGACCGGCATCGTCAGCCGGAACCCACCGAGCTGCTCGACCTGGGGAAGACTGAGCAGACGCACCTCCCCGGGCAAGAACGCCAGCTTGAACGGCACAATTGCGGCCACGAGGAAGATGGCGAAGAACAGTCCGTATACGCCGAGCTCGCCGATGTCCTGATCAAAATAATTGGCCGCGTAGACGCCGGTCCCGAAAGTGGCCAACGCAGCCGAACCGGCGTCGACCAGGCCGGCGGGAAGAGATTTTGAAAGGCGCATGGGGAAGTTGTTATCGGGTGGGGTAGCCGTTCAGGGTAGCTACCTCACCGGCCGGCGCGCTGACAACTCGTCGGTCCCCTCAGCCGAGAAGCTTGGTAGGAATGAACTCGGCTCTGCCGACCGCCTCGACCGACTGGTCGCCGAACAACACAACCCGAAACGAACGGCGGACGGTCACGACCACCGTGCGCGACTCCCATGAAGGGTCGGGAGGGCATCGGCAGGCGATGAGCACACTTCCGTTGGCTGCCGCAAAAATGGCTGCTTCCCGCCGGGCTGACCCGGTCGCGCCGAAGGGACTGAACGTGACCGGGGCGGCTGCCAGGGCAGCCGCGTCGGCCGCGGCCTGGGCCCGCGAGTACCCGATCAGGTATTGCCCGACCGCCACCATCGCCATCGCCACGATCAGCGTGGCCGCAGCCACAGCCAGGAGAACGATGCCGACCGCTCCCCGGTCCTCGTTCATCGCTCGACTCGCATGACGGCTCGACTGTTGAGCTCGACGGCAAGCCCACCGAACAGGCCAGACATGAACCGATAGGGCAGTCGAACCCGAACTTCGGCCTGAGCTCCCACCCGATGCGGGCGGGTCACGCTTACCCGGGCATCTCCTGCCACTGCTGGGGGAAGGGCTGCTCGAGCCGCTTCAACCGCGGTCGCCGGGTCCACATCAGTGGCGGCCTGCCGCACACCCTCCCGGGCCGCGTGGGTGAGCTCCAGCTGAAGCCGGGCAACCGAGACCAGCTCGACCGATGCCAACAAGACGACGAGCACGAGTGGCACCACAATCGCAAACTCGACCACCGCCGATCCCGAGTCGGGCCGTCGGGAGCTATTGGCCTGCGATCTGCAACACACGGCGAGCAACAGTGTCGAATATTTCTTCCAGCACACCTGTCGATGTCGCCCACACGATGAGGGCAAGCGCAATCAGGGCGGCGGCCACGATTACCAATGCGTACTCGGCGGTTGCTTGACCGGATTCATTACGGAACATATGTTTCCTTTCCTATTGGGGAAGCACGACACGTTGCAGGGAGGCGAGCACCGCAGGGCCCACCGTGAGGAGCACAAACCCGGGCAGGATGAGAAGGGCCAGCGGCACCATCAGCTTCACCGGGAGCCGGTGAGCGGCGGCCAGGAGGTTGGTGTGGCGTTCTGCTACCAGTTCCCGCGCGAATCCATCCACCGCCGTAACCAGCGGTGCCCCGGTCACGACGGCCCGGGCCATCACCACGTATAGCCCCCGGCCATACCCCTCGCTGTCGGCCAAAGCCTGGGCCAGTCCCCCCTGGGCGGCCCGACGCAGGAGTCCATCCAATTCTCGCTCGAGCTCAGGATGGACATAGGCCCGAGCTGCCCGGAGAGCCTGGCCGAGCGTGAGGCCGGCCGACAGGCCAAGCCCAATCGTCTCGGTCAGGACGGCAACATCGGTGGTAGCGGCGGCGGCGCCCAGCCGACGAGCATGGAGGCGCCGCCACAGCGACAGGGTGGCCCAGGCGGCACCGCCAATGATCGTGAGCAGCGGGGCGAGCACGGCGGCCGCCACCCCGGCTGACCAGCCAAGCCGGTGATGTCGAACCAGGAGCCCGGCGGCTCCGGCCACCAGCAAGGCGGCCGTCATTGGTTGCGAACCATGAGCCACACCACCACCGCCCCCGCACAGATCAATCCGATGCCGAGCACGGTCATCGTCCCCGCCGGACCGTGCAGGGACGGGCCTCTTCCGACCAGCATCAAGGCAAGGGTCACGCCGATCGGGACCCCGCCGACCACCCATGCAGACACACGGGCCTGAGTCGTGAGCACCCTCCGCTCTCTCTCGAGGTCCCCCGCATCGGCGGCCCGGACCGCTAGTCCCGAAAAGGCGGCCGAGGCACTGGCGCCGGTCTCGGCCACCATCAGATATGCCGCCGATGCCAGACGACCATTAATAGGGAGGGCGGATCCGAGTCGCTGAGAGACCTCATCAGCCTGGCGTCCCGTCACCGCCGTCCGAACGACCGGGCCTAGATCGAGGTCCGGTGCCCGGTCGGCGGCTGCGATCACCGCTTGGCGGATGGATGCGCCCGCCTCGATTTCTGCTGCCATGGCCCGCAGGAAGTCTGCCTCGGCCCGGGGCAATTGCCGGCGGGCGTGGGTGCGACGAGCGCCATGAAAGGCCGCCCAGCCACCAGCCAGGACGAGAAACCCGGGCGGAGACACATAGGCCACGGCCAGGATGGCGGCTGCGACCGGATGCGGGCCGAAAGCAAGCACGAGAGCCACCAGCACCGCCATCAGCATTGGTACAACACTCGAAGCTCCGGGCCGTCGACTTCCGAAATTGAGGCCACCACCCGGCCTTCCCGCCGACTCATGACAATCACCAGGTCGATCCCTTGCTGTATCTGGCTGCGCACGGTCTCCTCAGGCACGCGGCGCGATCCCGACATGGCGAGGGTCTCGAGCCTCCACAGTGCTTCTGCCTCCGAGGAGGCGTGGATGGTGCCCATCGAGCCGTCGTGACCGGTGGTCATTGCAGTGATGAGCTCCAGCGCCTCGGGACCACGCACCTCACCTACGATGAGCCGATCGGGCCGCAATCGGAGCGCATGACGAAGCAGCTCCTCGAGGGTGACCCGGCCGGCTCCCTCGCTATTGGCAGGTCGGCTCTCGAGCCTCACCGTATGGCCGGTGAGCGTGAGCTCGGCGGCGTCCTCGACGGTAACAACTCGTTGGCCGGTCGGGATTTCCTTGGAGAGAATGTTGAGGAGCGTCGTTTTCCCCGCCCCGGTTCCACCCGCCACCAGCAGATTGCTCCGGGCCTGCACCGCCTGGCTGAGCAGCGTCGCCCCCTCTTGTCGTACAGCCCCGGTAGTGACCAGGGCGTCGAGAGTGGGAACCGCCTCGGTGAACCGTCGCACGGCCATGGCAGGTCCGTCGACCGCCACCGGGGCTACCACCGCATGAAGACGTGACCCGTCGGCGAGTCGTGCGTCCACCGCCGGTGACGCCCGGTCGAGGCGGAGTCCGAGCGGCGCGATGACCCGCTCAACGGCTGCTACCACCGCCTCGGGATTACTGAAACGTACACCGGTGGGCTCCAGCCGACCGGCTCGCTCCACCCAGATGTCATCGAATCGGTTCACCAGCACGTCGGAAACTGCCGGGTCTCGCAGCAGCTCCTCGACCGGACCAAGCCCGATCAATCCGTCGACCACTTCGGTGGCAACGGACGGATCCGCCAGTGGTCCCTCCTCCACCAGCATCCGCCGAGCCGCCCGTTCAAGCGCAGGCCGGGTGAGAGGGACACCGGTTTCAAGCAGTCGGGCGGCCACGCGATCGGTCCCTCCCCTCGCGGCTCCCACCGCGATCTCCACGCGCGGACCCATGAGCTCCGCCGTGGGACGGTGCCGGCCAAGAGAGCGGCCGCCGCGGGTCGGCGCAGTATGGGCAACACCGGCCCCTCGGCGGGTATCCGGAATCCGAGGTCCTGGTAGACGACCGCTTCGACGCCCTCAACCGGGAAGAGACTTCCCGGCACAAGCGGGTGGACCACCACATCGGCCTGACGGCCGTCCTGTGAGTTCCCAGGAAGTCGCAGCACCACGGCGGGCCAGCCGGCGACCAGCGCGGCGATGACGTCGGCCGCCGCCGGTGCCTCTATGCCCCCGTTTCGTAGTACGGCGAGACCAGATCGGGTGGGGGTGAGGTCGGAGCGGCGGGGGCCTTCCGACACCAACCCCGCCAGTGACCCAGCGCTCGGATACCGTGGTCCTTGCTGGTCGAGGTCCACGACGAGGGCGGTGTCGACTGCCGCACCGAGCCCGAGTGGAGCCAGCGCGCCGAGCAGTCCGTCCTCCGGGGTTCGTATGGCAAGTACTGCCATGGCACCTCGGGTATCAGCCCGGGCACCGTGCCATAACCCGAGGCTGGGTTCAAGACGCCTGTTGCATCGACTCCAGACACCCGGCGTCGGGCGGGCCGAACCCGAAGGTCATGGGATGCCCGCCGGGCTCAGCAAACGATCGAGCCATGTCGACGTGAGTTGTCCGGCATTTACCAACCTCGTTCTCACCCGGCGTGCTCTTGAATGAGCCGATAGAGGATGGCAAGGGCCACCAGGTTCAGGGCAGCAGCCAGGCCGGCGTTGGCGGCGATACCGAATGCGTCGAAGATCGGGTTTCCGGCCACTGCTCCCAGAGCCCGGGCCGAGGCCATTGCTACCTGAATGAGCCCGAGATAGCGGCTTCGATGTCCCGGCTGCATCTCGGTGGCGAACGGGAGAGCCGACACGACCGTGATCTCAAAACCGAGGAAGGTAAGCGCGGCCGCAAGCACACCACCGGTCAACGACTCTCCGAACATGCCGATGGCCAGGAATCCCGAAATGGCGAGCACGATTCCGATCATCACGGCATTACGTTTTCCAATCCGGTCGGCGAATATCAGCGTGAGCGATTCGCCGGTCAGTTCCGCGAAACCGACCAGCGCCGCGAAAACCCCAAGCTCGATGATCGAGAGCCCGAATTCGAGCTCGAGCCATGATCCAAGTACAACAAACACCAGCTCGGCGGCAGTCGTGAACAAGAGGAACACCACGAGCAGCGCCCGGGCGCTTCCACCCAGCCGCGGAGCCGACGAGTCCGGGTCTTGTTCGACGCGAGACCCTTCGAGAAGACGAAACGTCAGCACCAGTCCCAGGCCGGTCAGAGCCGAGATCACCCAGAATGGTGCCTCCCATCCAGACCGATCAATCAGCCACCCGGCCGCCGGAGCACCGATGAGCAGCCCACCGGCCCAGGTGAGCTCGAGAATCGACAATACGCGCGCCCGGCGCGAATATGGCGTGCGGTCGGCGAGATAGGTCAAGGCCCCAACGTCGAAGGCAGGCTTGCCGAGGCCCATGAGGACAAAACCCGCCAGGGCTCCCCAAAAGGCGCCTGTGGCCGCAGTGATCGCCGCCCCGAGCGCGAAGAAGGTAAGGGCGAAGCCGACAAGGGTCCGGGTGTTGCCGCGACTGGCAGCCACAATGGCCGGCGTGGCGGCCCCGGCCAGGTTGCGGGCCGACACGAGCACACCCGCCTGACCCAGTGACACTCCGAGACCTCGGCTGATGGCGGGCAAGAATGGGTAGACGAGCCGGTGGCCGGTGTTGAGGACGAGACGGGTAGCCGCCAGAAAGCTGAGAGGGGCTGCCAGCCGCCTCAACGACGCCGGGGGACGAAGGCGTGAGCGAAGTTGTCGTTGTTGAAGTAGCCGCCGGGTACCGAGCCTGAGCTGGCGTAGTGGTAGAGAGCCGTCTGGAAGATGGCGTTGAGGGCGGCCAGGATGACACTCACTGCCACCAGGCCAACCACGGCGATCACAACACCAGCGGCCGCCAGGGCTCCAGTGCCGCTCGACAGACTACCAACCGCGATGAGGATGAAGGGCAGGCTGGCCAGAAAGCCGAGCAGCCCGAAGCCAACCTGCGCTGCCACATTCTCACCCCAGGTCTTCTTGAACAGGTTGCCGGAGCGGCTGAGAGCCTCGCGCACCCCGACGTTCTCGATCACGAATACCGGGATCACCAGGAAGGTGATGAGAGTCCAGGCCAGGCCGACGATGCCGATGACGATCCGTCCGAGGATTCCGGCCCGTTCCTGCAGCGACTTGAGGATGACCGAGACGGTGGCGCTGATAGCCGCCCAGACGAAGATCTGGGGAAGGTGCTTGGAGGCACCTGAGATGGCGCTGCCAATGGTTGGGTCGCCGCCGCTGAGCCGCTCGTTGGCTGCATAAACGAGCGCCGTGTTGAAGAAGATGGTGATGAACGCCATCGCCAAATACAGAGCGGCCAGCAGGATGTACTCGAGGGTGCCGACCGATTCGGCGCCACGCAGGAAGCCGGTAGGTATGAGAAATGTCAAGGCCACAACGACGCTGGCGATCCCTGACATGACGGGGAGTGCCACCAGCTCCTTGTCCGCTTTGAGGACACTCCACGAGGCCTTGGCGAGCTCGATAGTGGTGGCGATCCGACCCATAGCCGTCAGGGTAGTAGGACCCGGTTCAGCTGTTCCGGCTTGTCTTCGGCTTGAATGCGTGGGTGACACCTGCCATCAACATCCTGTACCACAATCCGTCCATGACCCGGCCCGGCCGGTGGCCGGGGGAACGCGGCCGCCAGCTGGTCGAGGCAATGGAGCTCAGTGGGAGCCCGGTCCGCTCGATGCCTCCGGTCTCACCGACTACGGGGCCCCGGCCAGGCAGCGCTCTCAAGGCGTTGATCAAATCGCGCATGCCCCGCAGCTGGCGGGGCCCCCTCATCACACTCCGGCTGCTCGAACGGGGCACGGTCAACACGGTCCGGTGGAGCTGGCGGCTGGTCCGGGATCTGCGTCGTTCGCCTCCCGACGTCATCGTCGCCCGCTACTTCGAGTTCGAATGGACGCCCCTGATAGTGGCTCGCCTTCTCCGTCGGCCGCTCGTTTTGGAGACTCACTCGCCCTTCGGGCTGGAAGGAGCGTTGCGCCACCAGAGGCCGTCTCGACTGGCCGGATGGATGGACCGCGTTTTCTTCCGGCAGGCGGACCGCATCTGGGTGCATACGCCGGCGTTGCGAGATCTTGTGGCCGAACTCACCGACGACCCGGCCAAAATCCACGTTATTCCCTTCGGGGTCGAGGACCCAGGGGTCGTGGCAGATCCGGCGAGATCGACCGACACAGTTGAGATCGCTTTTGCCGGTAGTTTCTATCCATGGCACGGGGTCGACGAGTTGATGACGGCCTACGCACAGCTGAGAGACGAGGTTCCCGACGTGCACCTCACGATAATCGGAGACGGCCTTACGATGGCGGACTGCGAGAGCCGAGCCCAGGAGCTTGGGATCGCGGAGGCAGTTTCTTTCCCAGGATGGCTCGACCGAGCCGCCCTGTACCAGAGCCTGCAACGCTCCCATATCGGCGTGGCTCCCTATCTCGAGATGCAATACAACTACTTCGAGCCCGTCAAGATCCTCGACTACCAGATGGCAGGCCTGCCGGTGGTTGCGTCGGCGGTCGGGGAGGTTCCGAGCATGGTTGACGACGGCGAGAGCGGAATGCTCGTCCCACCCGGCGACGTCGGGGCACTCAGCTCGGCTCTCGCCAAGCTGGCCCTAGATCCCCAGATGCGGGGAGAGATGGGACGAGCCGCCCGGCGGCGGGCCCGGAGGATCGTTGAGACGGCCAGGAAAGTCACGGCTGTCTGCAATGAGCTGGTTAGAGCTCCCTGAGCCGAATCGGGAGATACCCGTACACTTTGTTCATGGCAGGAGCATTCTTCGATCTCGACAAAACGATCATTGCCAAGTCGTCGACTCTGGCGTTTCGTCGCCATATGTACAAGGCCGGGTTGCTGAACCGTCGCACCTTGCTGCGCATGGCCGTTGCCCAGTTCTTCTTTGTGCTCCTGGGAGCCGACCACTCCCAAATGGAGAGGGTCCGCGAGGCCCTCATGGCTCTAATCAAAGGGTGGGACAGCCGCCAGCTGCGAGAGATCGTTGCCGAGACACTCGAGGATGTTGTTGCCCCGCTCGTATATGCCGACGCTCTCTTTCTCATAGACGAACACCACCGGGAGGGGCGCCAGGTGATCATCGTGTCGTCAAGCCCGGTCGAGATTGTTGAGCCGCTCGCCCGCTATTTGGGCGTGGACGATGTGATCGCCACCCGAGCCGCCGTCGACGAATACGGCCTCTACACCGGCGAGCTGGAGTACTACGCGTACGGCCCGACCAAAGCCGAGGCGCTTCACGCATTGGAGGCCGACGGTTTGGACCTGGCGGCCAGCTACGCCTATTCGGACAGCCACACAGACCTCCCCTTGCTCGAAGCAGTCGGACACCCGGTTGCCGTGAACCCCGACCGCGATCTGCGCAAGCTAGCGGAGGAACGAGGATGGCCGATTCGTGAGTTCGACCTAGCCGTTGATCTCCGCACACGACTGGCCGACATCCCCAAACCAGACCCGGTCGTGTCCGGGGCCGCGGTCGCCACCGGCGTTGCAGCAGTGCTCGCCGTGGTACTCATGCGGTCCCGACGCAAGGCGTAGTCCGCCCTAGTCCGTGCCGTCGACTTCCCCGCCGCCGGTGGTTTCGACCGCGGACTGCGGGGCGGGGACCGTCCGAGGACGAACCATCCATCCGAGGCCAATCACACCTGCCAGCGCGGCTGCCGCCAGAACCAGCCAACCCCATTGGCGGGTAGTTGAGCCGGTCGTCTCGGGCGCGAAGGTGGTCTGAAGCAAGCCGACGTCGACCCCCATGTCGATGAGGGAGACCGTCTCGGACACTGCGAACTCGTCGGCCCGGCCCGCCTCAAACACCACAGCCCGGTTGAACGGGGCGATGCGAAAGGTCCCGCCGTATCGGCCTGCAGTCGAGCGACCGAGCGGCACTGTTTCTTGGCCATCAGGATTGAGAACATGAACGACGACGTAGTCCGCTGCGAAGGAAGCGTCGACCTCGACCTCGACGGTGACCGCCACCGAGCCATCGACCTGGACTGCAGTGGCGGTGGCTTCACCGAAGGGGCCGGTCAGGGTGACGGCAGTGAGAATGAGCAGTAACCCGGCAGCCATATTGGCGACGTTAGCCAGTGCCCACGCGTCAGACGATGACTACCGTATCGGCATGCCGCGCACTCTTTTTGACAAGATCTACTCCGACCATGTAGTTCGGGCCGCCCCGGGCGAACCGGACCTGTTGTACATCGACCTGCATCTCATCCACGAGGTCACCTCGCCGCAGGCCTTCGAGGGGCTGCGCTTGTCGGGCCGTGAGACCCGAAGACCCGACCTCACACTGGCCACGATCGACCACGGCGTTCCCACCATAGGCCGCGAACACGGAATCACCGATCCGCTCTCCCGCCGGCAAATCGAGACGCTGGTTGCCAACTGTGAGGACCAGGGCATCACACTCTATGGGCTCGACGATCCCCGCCAGGGCATCGT
>JAUXJL010000137.1 GCA_030624805.1 Acidimicrobiia bacterium | reverse complement strand
GCAATCGGCTGCACTCGATTGGGGAATGAGTTCAATCGGGGTTCGAGCGTGTCGATGACCCGACCGTCCCGAGACAGTCGGACGGTGGCGCCCAGTTCCGTCTTGTTGGCGCTGGTGCGCTCGAACGGTGCGATGTAGGTCAGCTCGAAGCCTGCGAATTGTTCGGTCTCTCCGATTTGCAGGGTCACACTGCCCTGCACCGCCAGCGCAGCCGAAATGGTGATACCGATGGCAATCATCGCCACCCCGATGTGAGCGATCTGCCCACCCCAGAACCCGGGGTCCCGGCCAACGACCTGGCCGATCCCAGCCAAGAGGCCTGCCCCGGTGCGTCGTGCCTGCACAAAAAGGAGCCGGCCGATGACTGAGACGATGAAGGTGCTGAGCATGAGAACGACGAGCACGGTCGCCTCCCGCCGACCGAGCAAGACTGCGGCGGCTCCGACCCCGAGTGCCACGCGGAGTGGGGTGCGGATGCGCTCCCACACCACCGAAGCACGAGCGGCCCGATACGGCGTGATGGGTCCGAGCCCGATCGCCAGCAGCAGCACGTAGGAAATGGGGGCGGCCAGCTGATCGAAGAACGGTCTGCCGACGGCAACCACTCTGCCCGTGAAGGCTTCGAGAAAGAGCGGACCAAGTGTGCCGACGAGGACTACCACTGTGAACAACGTCAGGAGGAGGTTGTTGGCCAGGAAGACTCCCTCACGGCTGGCGAGCGACTCGAGACGGGGCGATTGGGCGACGAGATGGGCCCGGGTGGCGAACAATCCGAGCGACGAGACCAGAACGAGGAGAAGAAAGCCGAGCAGAGCGGGCCCGATGGCCGACTGGGTGAAGCTGTGTACAGAGGCGACTACCCCCGAACGAGTCAGGAACGTTCCGAGGATGGTGAGGGCGAACGTAGAGATCACAAGAAGGATGTTCCACGCCCGCAGCATGCCGCGGCGCCGCTCGATGACCGCCGAGTGGATGAACGCGGTCCCGGCCAACCAGGGCAGGAACGAGGCGTTCTCAACCGGATCCCACGCCCAATAGCCGCCCCATCCGAGCACGGCGTAGGACCAGATAGCTCCGAGGGTGATACCGGCGGTGAGAAAAACCCAGGCGAAAAGGGTCCAGCGGCGGGTCCGCTCGAGCCAGGTGGTGGCAGTTCCCCCGAGCAGCGTGGAGATGGCAAAGGCGAATGGCACCGCGAACCCGACATACCCGACGTACAACACGGGTGGATGAACCGCCATGAGGATGTGGTTCTGCAGCAGCGGGTTGGGTCCGGGCCCCTCAAGCGGGGCCGCGGTAGCGGTAAACGGGTGCCAGCTGGTGTCGGCACACACGCCGCTGATGAGGTCGGTGCAAACCGCGAACGGGTTGGCGAAGGTTGCCATGATCCCAAAGAAGAACACTCCGACAACACCGAGCACACCGAGAGCGCCGATTCCGAGTCGGTCGCCGTCTGAGACGGTGCGGTAGACGCCGTACACAAAGCCGGCCAGAACGAGCCCCCACAGGAGGATGCTGCCCTCGAGAGCGGCCCAGGCGGTGGCGATGGTGAAGACGAACGGTGTTTTAGTCGAGTGGTTGTGGGCGATGTATGCGATTGAGAAATCGTTGGCCAGCAGCCCCAAGATGAGTAGGGCAAATGCCAGCCCGGCCCCGCCCAACATCACAAACACCGGGACCCGCACGGGTCCTACCGGGGCCTCGGCTCCGAACGATTTGACGGCCCGCCCGATGAGAGCGATGGAGGCACCGAGCGCCGCAACGATGGCGGCGTAACCGACGATGGCAATCACGGCGTAGGTGTGGCGGATTCGTCGACGATCAAGGCAAGGCCTCGTTTCTGCCGTCGAAGTTGCCTTCCTCCGGAACCCGGTACTCCTCGTCGTGTTTGATGAGCATGAAGTCGGAGTGGAACTCCTCCCCTTCCCAGGAGCCTTCGACAACCACCTCGATGTTCTCTTGGAATAGCTGGGGGGCGCTGCGGGTGTGGACAACGGTGATGGCCTGCGGGCCGTCAACGTCGATCGCTTGGAATCGGACTCCCGAGGTCAGCTCCTCGACACTTCCCGGTACTACGACTCCCGACAGACGAAACCGCCGGCCGTCGTCGAATTCGGCTCGGGCCTCGAGCGCCTCGCCGGGTGTCATGTAATACACGAAGTTCTTGTTCAGCCCGAAACTGACGAGGAGCCCACCGAGCACCACCAGTATGCCGATAGCGGGGATGAGAAAGGCCCGGTACCTCATGGGAGCTGGTCGAGCGCCCGCCGGGCGCGGCGGATCCGGATTCCGAGCGCCGTCACAAACACCGCCATGCCGCCCAGGATGATGACATAGGCGGCAGTTACGTACCACCAGGCGTTCTCGACCTGGGCGGCAACCAGGTCAACCATGGTGACCAGCTTTTTCGAGGGATGGGGCTACTACGGCGGCGCCGGCCACCGCCTGGCTCCCCTCGAGTTGTCGCAGCTCGAGCGCCGCTTCCAGGAGCGACAATTCGAGCCGGCGGCGCAGCATCACCGCGTAAGCGAAGGTGAAGGCGAGCACGGCCAGCCACAGCGTGACGCGCAACGGAGCGTCGATGCTATTGCGGCTCGACGTCTGGTGAAGGCTGCGCCACCAGTTGACCGACTGATAGACAATCGGTATTTGAATGAAGGCAACGATGCCCATAATGGCGGATCGCCGGGCTCTTTCGACCGGGTCGATGACAGCCCGGCGAAGAGCCAAATAGCCAAGATAAATGAAAAACAGGAGGGCGGTCGTGACGAGGCGCGGCTCCCAGGTCCAGAACTGACCCCATACTGGTCTAGCCCAAATCATCCCGGCCACGATGGCGAGCCCGGTGAATACCACTCCGATTTCTGCCGACGACGCTGCCAAACGATCCCAGTGCGGCTTACCCGACCGGAGCCAGGCCACCGAGCCAACCACTGTTACGCCGAAGGCGAGGAAGGCCAGCCAGGCGGCCGGTACGTGGACGTACATGATGCGCTGCACGTCTCCCTGCGTCACATCCGCGGCCACCGTCACGCCCCGGACCACCGCTGCGCCGACAACGAGGAGGGCGGTCACCTCGAGCCATCGGGTCCGCAGGAATTTCATATGATGGCTTCCTCCAGGGGGCGTGCCGCCAGTACTCCCGTGACCGCCAGGGCCAAGTCGACGGCTGCCAGCAATGCCAGCCACGGCAGGATACTCCGTCCTCGCTCCAAGCTTTCGAGGGCCTGGGTAGCTCCGAGCAGCAAGGGAAGGGCCAGCGGCGCGATGAGCAGCGGGGTGAGTGAGGTACGGGTGCCGAGACTGGTCGTCACGCCCCCGGTGAGGGAACCGAGCAGTCCCATGCCGGTGGCCACCAGGGGAAGGATGATGAACAGCCACCCCCACCCATCGAGGGCGGGGTTGTAAAGGGCGATGACGACCGGCCCGAGCAGTACCTCGAACAACAGGACCAGCAGCGATGTAGCGAGGGTGGCCCCGGCAAACCGGGCCGCCGGGTCGATGCCGAGTAACCGCACCAGGTCCCGCTGCGGACCTCCATCAACGGCGCTCTTTCTGAGGATCACGAGCACGCCGAACAACAACACGACCACCCAGAAAAGCCCGGGGCCGAGGTCGGTTAGCAAGGGTGCGTCGGTCCCGATGGCGAGCGGGATGAGAATGAGCCCGACAGCTGCAAACGGGACGGTCATGAGCGCCACCTCGGCCGTGCGGGACTCCACCAGCAGATCCTTGCGGGCGATCTCAAAGGCCTGACGCCAAAAGCTCACGAAACCTCCTCAACGGCGCCATCGGTTACCCGGAGCGAACGATCTACCTCGAGTCGGTCGGCCTCATGACTTACGAGCACAGCACACCCTCCCGCCGAGGTAACCCGGTCGGCGATGGTGTCCACCAGGCCGACCGCTTCGGCGTCGAGGCCGGCGTGAGCCTCGTCCAGCAGAAGCAGGCGCGGCTCGATGATGAGCACCCTGGCCAATTCGGTACGGCGAAGCATTCCTTTCGAGCTCTGGTCTGCCCGCCGACCCGCGGCTCCGGCCAGGCCTACTGCAGCCAACGCCTGGTCTGCCGATGCGGGGGCGCGGCCCGCCAGTCGGGCCACAAAGCGAGTGTTCTCTCCGAGCGTGAGCTCCGGGTACAGACCGGGAAGATGCCCGACCATCACAATGCCGGGGCGAACGGCAAAAACATCGTCTGTGCCGAGGCGAGCACCCAGCACGGTGCCGTGGCCGCTGGTGGGGCGAATGAGGGTTGCCAGCAAGCGGAGCAGCGTGGTTTTGCCAGACCCGTTCGGGCCGAGCAGTCCAATCTTCTCGCCCGCTTCGAGCGTCAGCTTGGCTCGGCGCAGAATCACTGTATTGCCGACCCTCAGGCCAACGTCTTCAAGAGTCACGAGGGTTTTCGCGGTCACGGCCAGGATTGTACGTAACGGCCGATGGGTCGGCCAGAGCTACTCGCCTGCCGGACCCCGATCGACCGGAAGGTCGGCGGAATGCCACGCGATGATGCCGCCTGTCAGATTGAAGACTCGATCGAAGCCGGCCTGGCTGATGAGGGCTTCAGTGGCTTGGCCGGATCGGTTGCCGGACCGGCACTGCAAGATGATGTCGACATCGCGGGGGAGGTCCTCGAACCAGTCCTGGATCTCGGAGAGGGGTTTGAAGTCGGCGCCAGGAATCCGTGATTCTTCCCATTCTTTGAGCTCACGAACGTCGATGAGAAGGGCGTCGCCGGCTTTCAGCATGGCGGCGGCGTCGGTGGCCGACACAGCGGGTACCTCGGGTACTTCGGGTTGAGGCGGCGGCAGCATGCCTGGGTCACTGTAGTGCAGTCGGATCCTCGACTGTCCGGGTGCTTCCCCGCCTTCTTGTTGCCCAGAGGGTCGCAGCGAGGCCGACGCCGACTGCGGCGCCGTACCACCATGTCGGCCCGGCGAAGAGGCTCGGACGAAGTGGCTCGGTGAGCAACCGGACCAGCCCGACCACGGCCAAGCCGAGGCCACTCACCACCCCGGCCGCCGGATACCGGAGACGGACCCGAAACAGCAACCAAGCCGCCACTCCCAGCCCGAGGGCGGCATAAATCTCAATCGGGTGGCGGGTGATGTCGCTACCGGTCTGGGCCCACGCCCAGGGGAGTGACGACCGAGACCCGAGGCAGGCATCGCGAAATAGGCAGCCCGCCTGCCAGCCCGCCACACCGAAGACCGCCGCCGGAGCGAGCCCATCCAGCTGCTCCAGGAGGTCCGATCGGGCCAGCCAGGCGGCCGCAAGGAGGGCGCCCACCGCAGCAGCCACGGTGTCGACCCCCGCCCGGACCAGGATGAAATCGCCCAGGTTGGTGACGGGGTTCACCCCTCCCCGAAGCATGGAAACCATCCTGCCGACCACCAGCCCAATGATGCCGGCCGTTACCGCGATCTCCCAAAGGTCTCGGACGCAAAGTGTTGTATCCCGCCGGCCCATCCACCACAACGCTCCATAGAGTGCCAGGGCCCCAGCCAGGGCGGCCCACAGGAGTGTGAACTCCATCGGCTAGTTGCCCCGCCGAATGATCTCGTCGAGATTGAGGGCCAGGGTTCGTTCATCGATGACGCCAAAATGGAGTTCGACGAGCTCACCGCCCGGCCCATAGAAAAACGTGAGCGGCACCCCGCCGGCACCCAAAGAACCCTGGGCGGCCCCGGAAGGATCGAAGAGATGCTCGAAGCGGTCGAGGTCGAATTCGTTGAGGAACGCCCGGGCATTGCTTTGGCTGTCCCGAACGTTTAATCCGACAAACGTGACCCGGGTGCCAAAGATCTCGTGGGCCGCTCGAAGCAGGGGGGCCTCGGCCCGGCATGGGATGCACCATGACGCCCATACGTTGAGCACCACCGGTTGGTCTGCTTCGCTGAGATGTTGTTGTAAATCAGCCGGGCTCGTGTCAGCAAGCATCGCGACGTCGCCGACGTCACTGCTCACGCCGCAGGCGGCTGCCATGAGAACAATGGAGAGAGTGACAACAAGCCGAGGCATTTCCGGTAAGTAGAGCACGATTCGGAATATT
>JAUXJL010000165.1 GCA_030624805.1 Acidimicrobiia bacterium | reverse complement strand
CGTCGTGCTGTTCGTACTCGGCGAAGGGCTCGAACTGGGTCACTGTTCGAGCTTAGGTTCAACCTGCTGGGTCGGGTGTTGACTCAACCTAGGGGCTGGGCGTGTTCAAGGGCCTTGGCGCCGCGAAGGTGAGCAGGGATGCCAGGCCGTGGGCGGCGATCAGGAGTGAGATAGTCATCGGGCCATTTTCCGGATCGGTGGAGTCAATATTGGCCAACAGGCCGGCACCAAACCCGACCGTACCGACCAGGAGGGCGAGCGTGCTGCCGCCGAGCTGAAGCAGTCGTGCCGCCTTTGGGCGGGCTCGAAACGCATCTGCGAGGAAGGCGACTGTGTAGGACCCCTGAATCAGAAGGGCGAGGGCGACCATCAGCACGAGCCGCGGCGGGCTCGACGCCGAGGCGTATAGCCCGAGCAGAGCTAAGCCGGCGGAGATATTCACTATCGACAGGGCAGAAATCGTGGCCTGCATCAGCTCACCGCCTAGGAACGAACGAGGATCGTGGCGCAGTTGGTTTGCCAGCGCGCGGCCCACGATGGGCACCACTCCTACGGTCCATCGCCACCGCCGCCATCGGCCGTGGATGGCTTCGTACTCTGCCTCATGGGCGCGTACCCACTCACGCTTGGGAGGTGGGACGATTGCGGCCAGGATGCGATGGACTCGGCTCATCGGATACCTTTCACCGGACGGGGCACAACCCGTACGGGAGGGCTCTGGACGGCCTGTCCGGCGTACTGCTGTCCCGTCGCACTGAGGCGGTAGAGGTGGCGAGGGGGTCGGCCCCCGACGGCCCCGTCCTCCCACCGGGATTCCAGGTAGCCGCGATCGGCGAGACGCATGAGCAGCGGATACAGGGTCCCCGATGCGATCCCGGTCAGCCGCGAGAGCTCGTATCCGTGACGCCATCGGGCTCGATCGTCCATGAGGCGCTCGAGGACCGCACGGGTCTGACGCGAGGGAGAACGTTGACGGGTCATACAATTATTCTACATATGTAGATTTAAACATTCAACTGGTTTCTCACCTACGTGCCCGCCGCCGGGGTGGCGCGGCCGACGTCCAATCGTTCAGGGCGAGCTGGTCGCCGATTGCCTGTACACGGTCAGTCGGTGGATTCGAGGGGAAGTCCGGCCGCCGCCCAGGCTTGAAATCCGCCGTCCATGTCTCCTACGTCGGTAAAGCCCATCTTGAAGAGGTCGCCGGCTGCCAGGCTCGACGAGTAGCCGTCATTGCACATGAGAATCAGCCGAGCGTCCCGGTTGGCGATACGGTCGTCCCTCGTACTCGACTCCGGATCCGCACGCCACGGAAGCACTGAGAGCGCCAGGGGGATCGTTCCAGGGACGGCGCCTTCCTGTTGGCGGTCGGAGCGGCAACGGACGTCGACGATGATCGCCCCGTCTGCCTGGGCCGCTCTCGCCTGGGCCGGGGTGTAGCGCTCGATGTTCCGGCGAGCTGCGCTGAGCAATTCCTCCACTGAGAGGTGTGTCCTCATGTGGCCAGCCTATGCGACTGAGCCGGGTGCGGCACCATGTCAGGTGCCTAAAGTGGGGAAAACCGTGCTAGCTGAGGAGGCAATGGGGTGGAACCGGATCGGATTCGGAACGTCGTTCTAGTTGGTCACAGTGGGTCCGGGAAGACCGCGGTGGCCGAGGCCCTCCTGTATGCGGCGGGCGTCACCACCCGCCTCGGAAGCGTTGACGATGGCAATACCGTCACCGACTATGAGCCCGAGGAGATCGCTCGCCAGAGCTCAATAAGTTTGAGCGTCGCCCCGATCGACTGGAACGGCTACAAGATCAACATCATTGACAGCCCCGGTTACTCGGACTTCATCGGCGAGGTCCGGTCGGCGCTCCGGGCCGCCGACCTCGCCCTTTTTGTCATATCCGGCACAGACGGTGTCGAGGTCCAAACCGAAGTCATCTGGAAGCTGGCCGAAGAGGAGGGCATCGCTCGCGCGTTCTTCATCAACAAGCTCGACCGGGAGCGGTCGAGTTACACCCGGGTGCTCGCCGAGCTCAAGGAGGCGTTCGGCACGGGGGTTGCGCCCGTCGAAATGCCGGTCGGCTCCGAAGCCGGCCTGCGAGGCGTGGCCGGCATCGTGTCGGAGCACGCCTTCTTGTATGAGCCGGGTAAGTGGAAAGGCAACGAGGCCGACCCGCCCGAGGAGATCGCGGCTGAGATCGACGAGGTGCACACCTCGCTCGTTGAGGCGGTGGTCGAGAACGACGAGGCCCTGCTCGAGGCATACTTCGAAGGCACGATGCCCACCCAGGAGCAACTGGTAGACGGCCTCCGCCGCGGAGTCGCCGACGGTTCGATCTATCCCGTCCTGTGTGGTTCGGCCACAGCACTGGTGGGAATCGACCGTTTGGCCGATCTCATTATCCGGGACGGGCCGTCACCACTCGACCGCCCGATGCCACCCATCGAGGGAGCGGATGAATTCGCCACCAACCCGAGCGGTGCTGTCGAAGCCTATGTGTTCAAGACGATTTCGGACCCCTATCTGGGCCGCATTTCGTTGTTCCGGTTGTTCTCAGGAACCATCAAGGCCGACATAGTGCTCGAGAATCCACGGGTCGGCGCCAGCGGCAAGCTCCACAACCTCTTCTTCATGCACGGCAAGGGCCATGCCGACACGGCAGAGGTGTCTTGCGGGGACATTGCGGCTGTGGCGAAACTCGAAACAGTCACATCCGGGGACACTTTGCGGGCTCCGGGCTCGGACGTCGTCATTGAGCCGGTCACCGTCCCCTCGCCCAATATGTGGCTGGCGGTTGAGCCGAAGACTGTCCACGACGACGAGAAGCTCTCGACCGCGTTGGCCAAGACGGTCGATGAGGATCCGGCTCTGAGAGTGGAACGGCGCTTGGAGACCAAACAAACCGTGCTGGCGGGTCTCGGCGACATCCATTTGGAGATGGCATTGGCCCGGATGGAGCGCAAGTTCGGAGTTCAGGTCGAAACTACAGTTCCGAAGGTGCCTTACCGCGAGTCGAGTCGCGGACGAGCCGATGTGGAGGGCAAGCACAAGAAACAATCGGGTGGGCGAGGCCAGTTCGGTGTGGCAATGGTGCGCTTCGAGCCCGGTTCGACCGGTGAGGACTATGAGTTCGTGGTTGCCATCAAGGGTGGATCCATTCCCCGGGCGCTCATTCCGGCGGTTGACCGCGGCATCCAGGAGGCTCTCGAGCGGGGCCTCGTGGCCGGTTACCCGGTCGTGGGCGTCCAGGCCACCGTCTACGACGGGAAGTTCCACGCTGTCGATTCAGACGAGATGTCCTTCAAGATGGCAGGCATCCAGGCTGTAAGGGCGGCAGTCCCGGACCTCCAGCCGGTGCTGCTCGAGCCGTACGTGACGCTAAAGGTGCCTGCCCCCGAGAGCTACATGGGAGACATCATCGGAGACCTCAACTCCAAGCGAGGACGGGTTGGGGGGATGGATGCCAACGGGAAGATGCGGGTTGTCACCGCCGACGTGCCGATGGGTGAGGTTCAGCGTTACACCATCGATCTCCGTTCCCTGACGGGAGGGCGGGGCGCCTTCGAGCTGGAGTTCTCCCACTACGAAGAGATGCCGCCCCAGGAGGCCCAGAAGGTAATCGCCGCCGGCGGCGCCGAGGACGGCTAACCACGCTCGGTCAGCCGAGGTCAAAAAATATTTCCGGAGTGGTCGGAACCGGGATGGGAACGACCCAGAGGTCCGAGACGGCAACCCTGTCGACAAGGACGGCTAACCACGCTCGGTCAGCCGAGGTCAAAAATAATCCCGGAGTGGTCGGAACCGGGGATGGGAACGACCCAGAGGTCCGAGACGGCAACCCTGTCGACAAGCACGTGATCGATTCGTAGCAGCCGCGGCCAGCGCTCGGTCGGACCCCACGTGCGGCGGGGGAGGCGTCCGTAGCGTTTTGAGACGGCGCGGTGGGCGTCTTCGAATTGGGCCGCAACCCGATGGTAGAGAGGCCACGCCGGCGTCGAGTTCAAATCGCCAAGCACGATTCGGGCCGAGTCCGGAGCTTCGGCAAGGTAGGACTTGTAGGCGGCCAGCTGGCGCCGGCGGGCTATGAGGTGTCGAATCGGCTGGTGAGGCCCGGGGGCGGCGAAATGAAGGTTCAGGATCTCGAGCGGCTCAGACAGCATCGGCCAGTCGGCTGGCTCGAGCGCCGCGATCAGACCTCCCTTGTGAGGCATCTCGAGCCGCGTCACCTTGCCGGGCCGGTTGAGGGCGATTCCCATACCCAGAAAGTCGGCGGCCGCATCCAGCTTTCCGTATGAGTAGAGCTCTGACAGGCGATCGGCGGCAGCGTGGTTGAGCTCCTGTGTGCACACAATGTCAGGGGCGAAATGGGTGAGCCGGGCGGCGAATTCGTCCGCGTTCACGTGGTTGGCCCACAGGTTGGCTGTCATGATGCGGAGACGATCCATGCCTGACACATCGGCGGTAGCTACCCCCGGCCTGAGTGCTACGTCGGTGTGCGCGAAAAAGCCGCCCGGGAGGCAGGCGGCTCCTTCGTGCTAGTGGACGTTTCCTAGTTGTTGGTGAGTTCCCGGACCCGGACTGCCTGAAAGCGGAGCACCTTGATGATGGTTGCCAGTCCAAAGGCGATGGAGGCCAGATAGACGGCGACGCCGAGGCGACGGACGCCCTCCAGCACTATGAAACGTTCTTCGGATTCCTCGAGCGATGCGGCCGTATCGGTCACATCGACGGCGAACACGAAGTGCAGGATCACCGGCACCAGGATGAGCATCATCGCCATCATCATCCCACCCAACATGATCTTTGCCGATGTGGGCATCTTGATGGTGTGGACCTGGGTTCCGACCAGCTCCTGCACTTCACCTCCGCCGGAACGGAACACGCCCAGGATGCGGGCGATGGCAAACGTGATGGCAGAGAACACCGACGCGAAGCCAAGGAACATGAAGGCGGCCTTCAAATGCTTGAGGGCCTCCGACGTGTCCGAGACTCCGTTGTCGGACAACTCACCTGCCTGGAATATGGAGACTATGAATCCCACCGCGAAGGCCATGAGAGCCATGGCGAACATGGGGAACCAGAGTTTGCCACCAACCTGCTGGGGCTTGTTGAGCCCGAGCGAGTGGGTACTTGTATCAATCTTGAAATCGGTTGAGAGTGTTTGGGTTGTCGTCATGATTTACCTTCCCGTGGCGACGATCTCTTTGATGCGGCCGAACTGGAAGCTCAGAGCCGTACCAATCGTGTACAGGGCAAGCACGATGCTGGCCAGGATCAGACCAAGGCTCAGCTCACGCAGCGGACCGAGCCAGGCAAACCAGGCGCCGGGGTTGTTGGAAGCGTCGGTGGCCACGAAGACATAGAGCACGAACTGGACGATGCCCAGCATCACGCCAACCATCATCAATCCAACGAATGCTTTAGCCGAGGTGGGCATCTTCAGTGTCTTG
>JAUXJL010000264.1 GCA_030624805.1 Acidimicrobiia bacterium | reverse complement strand
GTCTGCTGCGGTTGATGTCGTCATACTCGGCTGTACCGGGATGACCCACATGCGGGCGAGGTTGGAGGAGGCGCTCGGGGTCCCGGTTGTGGATCCATGCCTGGCGGCCGTCGACGCCGCCAAGGCGGAGCTCGGGATGGAGGCGCCATGACCATGCCGGCCGGCGGGTTCGTTGCCATCTCAGTGACGCCATTGGATGAGACCGGAGCCGTCGATTATGCCGACCTGGCTCGCCTCATGCAGTTCTATCTCGACTGCGGCGCCGACGGGGTCGCTCTGCTCGGCGTGATGGGCGAAGCCAACCGGATGACCGACACCGATGCCCGAATAGTGGTTGAGCATGCCGTCAAGGCCATCGACGGACGGGTGCCAATCATAGTTGGTGTTTCCGATCCCTCGTTGCAACGCGTCCAATCTCTTGGTGAGTTCTCGCGGTCGCTCGGGTGTGCAGGAGTCCTGCTACAGCCGCTGGCCGGCCTGCAAGGTGACCGGTCGGTGGCCGGCTACTTCCGGGCGGCAGCCGAGGCGCTCGGGCCAGACATCCCGATCTGCGTCCAGGACTTCCCGAAGGCCAACAACGTCCACCTCTCGCTCGACGCATGGGGCATGATCCTCGAAGCGTGCCCTACCGTCGTCATGCTCAAGCTGGAGGACGAGCCCGGGCTCGGCAAGTTGTCGGCCATCCGAGCTGCCGAGAGCGCCGGGAGGCGGACAGTGACGATCTTCACCGGTAACAACGGCATCCACCTCATGCAGGAGCTCGATCGAGGCTCGGACGGGGCCATGACCGGATTCGCGTTTCCCGATGTGCTGGTGCGGGTCATTCACCTGTTCCGGAGTGGCCAGCGCCAAGAGGCTGAGGATCTATTCGACCAGTACCTGCCCGTTAACCGCCACGAGCTGCGCACCGGCATCGCAGTTCGCAAGGAGATCCTGCGGCGGCGGGGGGCAATCCGCACCGCGGCCGCACGTTATCCGGCTCAGCCACTGAGTGAAACCGACCACGCCGAGCTGGACGGACTCCTCGCCCGCCTAGAAACGGCCGCCGGTGCACCCATCACCGAGCTCCGATCGGGGTGAGTCTCGATCTCGTGATCCGCCGGGGACGTCTCGTCGACGCCGACGGTGTCACCGAAGCCGACCTGGGCATCCGGGCCGGCCGCATCGCGGAAGTCGGGCCGGGGCTGGGCGGGGCCGCTTCCGAGATAGATGCCGCCGGGAGCTTCGTGATGCCGGGTGGGGTCGATTGCCACGTGCACCTCGGCCAGGTGTCGTCCAAGGGTGATGTCACCGCCGATGACTTCTGGACCGGCTCGCGTTCGGGGGTGCACGGCGGCACCACAACAGTGGTTCCATTTGCAGCCCAGCATCGGGGTCAGTCAATCCGGTCTGTTGTGAACGATGCGCTGCGAAGGGCAAATGAGGAGATGACGGTCGACTACGGGATGCACGTGATCATCACCGATTTTGACGGCCCGGCAGCCGAAGAATTGGCATCAGTTGCCGACGACGGTATTGCGGCCGTGAAGATCTACCTCACGTACGACCGGCTCAAGTTGGATGGATCGGCCGCCCTCGAGGTAATGGCTGCTGCTTGCCGCCACGGGCTCCCGGTCATGGTGCACGCCGAATCAGACAGCATCGTCTCGTGGGGCCGCGACCGTCAGGTGGCCGAAGGCAACCTGGGTGCGATCTCTCATGTGGTATCGCACAGCCGGGCCGCCGAGTGGGCGGGAGCGGCCGAAGCCATCGCTCTGGCCGAAACAGTCGGGGCAACCGTGTATCTCGCCCATGTCTCGATCGCGGAGGTAATTGACCTGGTGGAGTCGGCCCGGTCCCGTGGCGTCGATGTGATCGCCGAGACCTGCCCCCACTACCTGACGCTTGATGAGGAGTTGCTCGATCAACCAATGGAATCGGCCGCCCCGTTCCTTTGTAGCCCGCCTCTGCGCAGTGGGGTCGACCGGGCGAGGTTGCTCAGCATGCTCACGGCCGGGAAAATCAATCTCGTGGCCTCCGACCACTCCCCGTACACCATCGCCCAGAAGCTTCCAAACGGACCTGAGACTTCGTTCACCGACGCGGCCAACGGGCTCCCCGGCATCGAGCTGCGTCTGCCAATTCTGTACTCGACAGCCGTGGCCGACGGGCCCCTGGCAATGACCGACTTCGTTCGTCTGATCTCGACCAATCCAGCCAAGGTGTGTGGGATCTACCCGCGCAAGGGCTCCCTCAACATCGGCGCCGACGCCGACCTCGTCATTTGGGACGAGCAATCCTGGACGGTGGGGTGGAGTGATCTTCACGACAACGTCGGATATACCCCGTACCAGGGTTTAGAGCTCAGCGGGCGGCCCGACACGGTGATCTCGGCGGGTGAGATCGTCGTCGGCACCGGGATCGACCGCCTCCGGGCGGGTCGCGGGAGTTTCGTGGCCCGGCGTTAGGACCGTTAGCCCGGGCGGATTGACAGTGCGAGTTGACAGTGCGAGCTGCCCACCCGGCACGCGGCGGCCCAGGATTCTCAACGTTGTAGCAGGTCTTGTGGGCCTTCGGGTCGGTAGTCCGCCGAGCGTACGCGAGGCAACAAGGAAGAGGGTCTCCTGCCGGTTGGGTGGAGGAAATGGCCGGGCGGGCCCGGTGGGACGAGACCGGGCCGACGACTAGCGTCTCCGCATGACTGAAGAAGCATCAGAGCCCGACCATTCAGTGCCCGAACCCGCCGACCACTCGGGTGTGTGGAATGGAACAGGCGGTCCGGTCGCATACTCAGTGCGGTCCGAGTGGCACGTGCTCCGCAAGAAGGAGAAGCCGGTCGCAGAGATCTTCTCGACCGCCTACCTGGCCGACGATGGGGGAGAGGGGCGGCCCGTTACCTTCGTTTTCAACGGTGGGCCGGGGGCTGCGTCGGCCTATCTCCACATGGGAGCGATCGGTCCCCGGCGGATCAACTTCCCGCCGGATGGGACATTGCCGGCACCACCCACTCAGTTGGTCGAGAACGCAGAGTCCTGGCTGGCCTTCACGGATCTTGTGTTCGTCGATCCGGTCGGGACAGGCTTCAGTCGGGCGGTTGAGCCCGACGTCGGCACGGAAACAGATTCCAAGTCCGACGAAAAACACGATCCGACCGCCTTCTTTGGTCTGAAGCGCGACCTGGAATCGCTCGGCGAGTTCATGACGCGCTGGCTATCGACCAGGGGGAGGTGGGACTCACCCGTCTTCATCGCCGGTGAGAGTTACGGTGGATTCCGCGGGGCCAAGCTGGCCCGACTCCTTCCTGAAAGCTACGGGATCGGATTGAGCGGCGTCGTGCTCATCTCGCCCGCCCTGGAATTCGCTCCCCTCAACCCGTCCGACTACGACGCCTTACCGTGGATCGACAAACTTCCGACCATGGCTGCTGCCGCGACGTTCCACGGACGCTCGCGGGCTTTCGAGGCCGAGACTCCGCTGGAAGATGTGTTGGCGGCTGCCGAGGCATTTGCTACCAGCCAGTACGTCGCCTACCTCACCCGGGGCGCAGGGTTGTCAAGTGCGGAGCGGGGGGCGATCATCTCCTCCCTGGCAGACATGCTGGGC
>JAUXJL010000101.1 GCA_030624805.1 Acidimicrobiia bacterium | reverse complement strand
GTGCCCGTCGTCAGAAAACGAATCCGGGGTGACGTTGAGCACCCCCATGATCAACGTTCGAGACCCATCCCCTAACAGGCTGTCGCCTGCCACCCAACTCAGCTGGAGCCGCCCTCGCTGGCGGACGCCGCCGCCACGCCGGGGTCGCCACCAACCAGATCCTCCGGGATTTCGGCTGTGACGGGTGGCGACTCGATCCGGCCCCCGCCGTTAGCCGAATAGATCCATTTGCCGACCGGTGCGAACACGACGCTGACCTCGTCTCGATCAAGCGTTTCGTGTTCCAATAGCTCCTTGGCAAGCCGGTCGAGCACGTCCCGATGTGTTGTGAGAATGTCGCGGGCTTCGTCGTGGGCTTGAGTGATGAGTTTGCGGACCTCGGTGTCGATGAGCGAGGCGAGCTCATCGGAGTACTCCTGGTGCTGAACATAGTCTTTACCGAGGAACACCTCGCCCTGATTGTTGCCGTACTTCATTGGACCAAGCTTGTCGGACATGCCGAACTCCATCACCATCTGGCGGGCGAGATTGGTGGCCTTCTCGATGTCGTCGGCCGCTCCGGTGCTCGGGTCTTTAAAGATGAGCTCCTCGGCGGTCCGCCCACCGAGCATCATTGCAAGCCGGTCAACCATCTCGGAGCGCCTCGTGATATAGCGGTCTTCTGTGGGGAGAGCGAGGGTATGGCCGAGCGACATGCCACGGGGGATGATCGTGACCTTGTGAATGGGATCGCCATTAGGAACCGCATGGCCGACAAGAGCATGGCCGCCCTCGTGGTAGGCAATCACGAGTTTCTCTTCTTCGCTTATGAGGCGGCTCTTGCGCTCTGGGCCGGCAACAACCCGATTGATTGACTCCTCGAGCTCCTCCATGGTGATCTGATCCATATCTTGCCTGGCCGCAAGGATGGCAGCCTCGTTGATGAGGTTGGCGAGGTCGGCGCCGGTGAAGCCGGGCGTCAGGCGGGCAAGCACTTCGAGGTCGATCTCCGGGGACAGCGGCTTGCCTTTGCTGTGGACTCGGAGAATGTCCACACGACCCTTCAGGTCCGGGCGATCGACGATGATCTGGCGATCGAATCGTCCCGGGCGGAGCAAGGCCGGATCGAGAATGTCTGGGCGGTTTGTGCCGGCGATGAGAATGACGCCGAGGTTGGCGTCGAACCCATCCATCTCTACCAACAGCTGGTTGAGCGTCTGCTCGCGCTCATCGTGGCCACCGCCGAGCCCCGCTCCCCGGTGGCGTCCGACGGCGTCGATTTCGTCGATGAACACAATGGCGGGTGCCTGCGCCTTGGCCTGCTCAAACAAGTCGCGCACTCGGCTGGCTCCAACCCCGACGAACATCTCAACAAAATCCGAGCCAGAGATGGAGAAAAACGGCACGCCGGCCTCGCCGGCCACCGCCCGTGCCAGTAACGTCTTCCCAGTCCCTGGAGGCCCAAACAGCAGGACACCCTTTGGGATCTTTGCCCCGATCTTGCGGAATTTTTCGGGATTCTGGAGGAACTCCTTGATTTCTTGGAGCTCTTCGACAGCCTCATCGATACCGGCAACATCGTCGAACGTCACTTTTGGCTGGTCCTTAGAAACCTGCTTGGCCTTGGCCTTGCCAAATTGCATGACCCGGCTGCCGCCCCCCTGGGCTTGCATGATGACAAAGATCATGAACCCAAAAATGAGAATCCACGGGAGGAGCCCGATCACCAGCTGGAGGATTGTGGTCCCTTCCTGGTCGACGTCGAAGTCGACTCCGGCCTCCTGGAGACGCTTGTCGAGATCCGCCTCGGACTCGTCTGGATAGGGAGTCCTGAAGTCGAGCTCGCCGTCGACAGGCTCTTTGAAGTCGCCCTCGGCTACATTCGACTCGGCGAGAATGGTCACCGAGTCGACATTCCCGTTGTCAATTTGAGCAAGCAGCTCGGTGTACTTCACCTCGGCGGGCGCGTTGGCTCCCGACATGACCGATTGGACCACGATCGCCAACACGACGATCACGCCGAGGTAGATGAGGAAATTTCGAACGGTTCGACTCACGATGTCCTTTTTGAGACTTCGAGGATACGGATTTGTTTCCGCCCTTGCTGATCGACGCTGTCGTCAATGGTAGGTACATCCGTCGGCAAGCGAGAGGTCAACCTGAAACCGCAGCCGAAGCGAAGCCGACCACTACGGCAGATTGTTTTCGTCCAGCACCGTGATATAGGGCAGATTCCGATACAAGCCGCCGTAGTCGAGGCCGTACCCGACCACGAAGTCGGGTGGAATGTCGAAGCCCCGGTATTTCACATCGATTGGGATCTGCTGGATGCCCTCCTTGACGAGAAGGGCGGCTATCTCGATAGAGGCGGGCTTTCGGACGCGGAGATTCTCGAGAAGGTAATGGAGGGTGAGCCCGGTGTCCACGATGTCCTCAACAATGACCACGTGCCGGTCTGAGATCTCCTGATCGAGATCCTTGAGGATCCGCACCACTCCAGACGACTTGGTGGCGTCGCCGTAGGACGAGACGGCCATGAAGTCGAATTCGACCGGGACGCGCATCTCCCTGGCGAGGTCGGCCATGGTGAGGAAGGCTCCCTTGAGGATGCCGACCAGTAGGACGCTTGTCCCGTCATAGTCGGCAGAGATTTCCCGACCCATCCGGGCTACCGCATCGGCGATCTGCTCTTCAGTGATGAGTACCGTCCCGATGGTCTCCATCAGTCTCCTCCGGCCGCGGCTTCGATCAGAGCTTCAAGGTAGCGCACCGTTAGGCGGCTTGGCCACACCCAGGCGGCCGACCTGACCCCGGGAACAAAGGCCACCCGGTCTCCGGACACCACAACCGGCCATCGTGATCGGAGCCGCCGCGGCACCCCACCTTCGGCCAGGGCATCCGCCACCATTTTTGTTCCGGCACCCAACTCGATGCGGTCGGCCCCGGTCATCGGGCGAATCAGCAGGTCAGAACCGACGGTATCGGCGTCACCGATGAGTGCCCGGGCGCCAAGCGATCGGGGCCGGGGGGCCCCGCCGGATACCCTGAAACGCAATCGCCAGCGGTCGAAAGACACTTCACCAGGTGCCTCGACGGATACCTCGGCCGCCGGCGCGGCGGGTCTTTTACTTACCACCACCATCGGACCTTCCCGCTCAACCCGCAGTCCCTCAGACAGCTGGGCGCCCCGCCGGGTGCGGGCCGCCACGTCGAGAACCGCGGTCACTTCCCCATGAGATCCCCCATGAGGACCCCGCAGCTGTCTGAGCGCCCGACGAACGGCCCGGGTGGCCACTGCGTGTGGCACGACCCGCAGTGCCGAGGCCGGCAGGCCAACTGCCTCGCCGTCATCCAGCACGCGAATACGGACGGCAAGCGCCTCGAGCGCCTCATCGTCTGCCGCCATCAGCGAAGCCGTCCGGAGCAACCCCGCCCGGAGCTGCGGGTTGTAGTCACTCTCGAGATGGGGGATGAGCTCGGTACGGAGGCGATTGCGACGAAGATCAAGAGATTGGTTTTCCGGATCGTCCAGGAACGGAAGTCCGAGCTCATCGGCCAGCGCCCGGGTCTCGGCCCGGGTAACCGATAGCAGCGGCCGCCTCACCCGACCCCGGTGCTTGGGAATGCCCGCCAAACCAGGTGCACCCGCACCCCGCAAGAAGTGCCCGAGCACCGTCTCGGCCTGATCGTCGGCGGTGTGGCCGGTCAGGACGGTCTCGTCGGCTGCGGCCGCCCCGAGCAGGGCCGCATAGCGCGACCGGCGGGCGACATCTTCGAAAGAAGGAGAGGTACGATCGACCGGCGCATCAACAACATCGAGCTCGATCCCGAGAACGGCAGCCACCCGTTTGGCCGCCGCCCGGAGATCGTTCGACGCAGCCAGCCCATGATCGACGTACACAGCCCGGGTGGATTTCGACGACATGGCTGCTACCCAGGCGAGAGCACTGCTGTCGGCTCCCCCTGACAGCGCCACTACGAGCGGGCCGCCCGGCAGGTCGGCTCGCTCCCGCACGGAGTCTCCTAGGCGACCCGATGCAGCCACAGATCCGGCTGGTTGATCTCGGGAAGTGTCGGAAGCGACTCGGGGCTCTGCCACACCCGATCGAGTGTCTCCCAGCCGGCCTCCCGTTCTACCGCCAGCACGAACTTCTCACCTTGCTCGTACTGGCGCATCTTCATTTCGAGCCCGCTGATTCGCAGGAAGGTTTGGGTTCGAGGATCCTTACGGCGCTGCTTGAGGACCGCGGCCATACGTTGCTGGGAACTGAGTTCTCGGCGACCGATACGGTCCATCACGACGTGACCGTGACCCTCCAACAAAGACATCAATGCCTGTACTCGCTCGAGGAGATCCTTCTGCGATGTAGACGCAAACAGGCCGAAGAGCCCGGTCTCGCCGATCAGCGGCTCGCCATCGTCGTTCGCCTTTCTCACCTCGGCCATCACCCGAGCCCACCGCCCGGGTTCGGGCACGGCTGAAGCGACCAGCTCGCTCACCAATTCGAGAAAGTACGCCCGCAGCCAGGGCACACCAACGAATTGGAGGCGGTGCGCACACTCGTGCAGCGCTATCCAGAGCCGAAACTCATGCGGCCTGAACTGGTTGCTTCGCTCCATGGAAAGGACGTTTGCCCCCACCAGATAGACAACGTCGCCATTATCCGCATCACCCGGGAGCACGAGCTCATACTGGCCGAGCACTTTTCGAGCCAGGAAGCCGAGCAGCGCACCCATTTCGGCGGCAACGACCCGTGAAGCAAGCGGGTTGGACTTTTTCATCCGCTCCTCGGCGGGAGCAAGTAAGCGCGAAAAGACCGACACATTGGTTTCTGCCCACTGGCGGCGCGTGACCACAGCAACCTCCGGGCTTCCCACCGAAGCCAGCCGGGTTTCGGCCTCGACCATCTGAGCAGCCTCGGCCACAATACGCGGAGCGTCTCGGGCCAGCAGGTCGGCATGGTAGGTGCCCTCGAGCGGATAGGTGCCGGCGAATCGCGTGGCGATCCGAGCCGCGAGGTCCCAGTCGATCATGGCGCCCCCACCCCCGGCATGGGCGGGTCCATCACTCGCTGACCCGGTAGCGTTTGTTGAAACCGCGCTGATACCAGACGATCAACCCGACTACGAGCAGGACGGTCAGAGCCATAAGGGTGGGGACAAGAAAGCGAAACGTCCAGGCGACGTCCTCGGGAGTACCCTCGCCGTCCTCGATGACAACTGCCGGCTCTTCTTGAGCTTGTTGGGCTATTACCGAAGTACCCGGCGACAGGGCCTGGGCAGGCATAGCCAGCGCCATGAGAACAAGTAGGAGAGCTGCGAGACGAGTCATGACGTCGAGATTAGTGGCCGGCACCGTCGAGAAAGAACAACCGCCGGGCCCGAGGGCCCGACGGTCGTCGTTGCTCGCAAGGATTCAGTCCGAGACTATGCGTCCTCTCAGCCTCGGGAAGCGGGTCGGTGCATGCTGAAAGCAGTGCTCACGCCGGTTGTATTGCGACAAACGGGTGCTGCAGCCCTTCTCGGCACACACGCGGCCTGATTTGTATGTTCGGGAAGGACGGACGCCGCCGCGTATGCGGTTGCCCTTCAGTGTTGATTCACTCATATGTTTAGTTGACCCCCTGGGAAACAGACCCGGCAGTTACTCGCCGGAAGTCCCCTCAGTTGCCTCTTGATGTATTAACGCTCTGAGACGGTCAAAAAGTTCCGGAGGAACTTCGTCGGTTTCCGAACATGAGCGTTTCACGAGGACGAGAAGACGTTCTTCGAACTGAAAAGATTCGGCACACGGACCACAATTGCGAAGGTGCCACTCGATTTGCGAGCGGCGAACGCCGGTGAGCTCACCATCGAGGAAGCTATACACCTCGCTAACAGCCTTATCGCAGTTCATTCTCGTGGCCCTACAAGTCCGTGTTCCTGTGCAAACTCAAACAACCGTTCTTGGAGCGCCTTTCTTCCCCGATGGAGCCGCGACATCACGGTTCCGATCGGGACGTCAAGGATTTCGGCGATCTCTTTGTATGAGAAGCCCTCCACGTCCGCCAATAACACAGGCAGGCGGAAGTGTTCAGGAAGGGATTCGACGGCTGCCTTGACGTCGGCATCCCCGAAACGCTCCAACACTTCTTCCTCGGCACTTCGGCTGGCGCCACCAGTGCTGCCCGACTGGTTGAGCCGCTTAAACAGGTAGAGGTCTTCCAACTCTCCCAACTCGACTTCCTGGGGTCGGCGAGTTTTCTTGCGGTATCGGTTGATATAGGTGTTCGTAAGGATTCGGTACAGCCAGGCCTTGAGGTTGGTGCCCTCCTGAAAGGTGTGATAGCCCCGGTAGGCCTTGAGAAACGTCTCCTGCACGACGTCCTCGGCGTCGGCCGGGTTGCGAGTCATGCGAAGCGCGGCCGAATACAGCTGCGGCGCGAACTGCATGGCGTCCTTCTCAAAATTGGCCTGGTCGGCCATTGGTCGACTCTCCTTGCTCAGGAACCAGGGTACTCGTCGCCTGCGACACGGCTGAGACTTGGAACCATCAATTCTGAGGATAGATCCGCCGCCCGATTGTGATCGAATGACTACGGATCAATGAACCTGCCAGATTTGGAGGCGTGCGATGCGATCATGTCTGCTGATCGTTCTCGTCCTCGTGACCGCCGCCTGCACGAGTGATGGAGACGATGCCGACTCGCTGTCCCAAATACTGCGTCCCTCCACGACCCTACCTCCCCCATCGTCGTCAACCACCTCCTCCACGTCGACGGCCACCACCCCGCCAACAACCGCGGTTGCTTCACCAACAACCACAATCGCCGAATCGACGGAGGTGCTCGGCACCGGTGACACAGCGGCGCAGGCACTCGAGGAGCTGCCGCGCACCGGCGGAGAACTCCAGGTCGCCCTCGTTGCCTTAGCCGCTCTTTTGGTGGGTGGCTGGCTCCTCCACCAGGCGAGGATTGCTCAATCGCTCATCGATCGAATCCGGTCCAACCTGTCACACCACTAGGCGGCCGGCCTCGGTGCCGAACAAGTTCGGCCTGGCCGGGAAGACCGGGATCGCGCACGGCCCGAGGGCGGATTGAAACTCAACGGCTATGTCAGGGGGTCGGGGTCGACAGGGTCATTGGTTGC
>JAUXJL010000100.1 GCA_030624805.1 Acidimicrobiia bacterium | reverse complement strand
TCCAATTCGCATCTGTCATGATCAATCCCTCTTGGGTCAAACACGCCGCCCAGCGCCTCAAAGGAACGAGTGTGGCAGTCGGCACCGTCGTCGGGTTCCCGCTGGGTGCCCACACGTCGGAGGTGAAAGCCATGGAAACCCGCCAAGCGTTGCGCGACGGCGCGACCGAAATCGACATGGTCATCAACATCGGGGCGCTCAAGAGTGGCCACTACGACCTAGTGCGCCGCGACATCTCCCGGGTTACGGACGCGGTCAGGGAAACCAAGGCGATCACGAAGGTCATATTGGAGACTGCCCTGCTGACCGACGAGGAGAAGGTCATCGCCTCCCGCCTCGCCAAGGAAGCGAAGGCCGATTTCGTGAAAACATCGACCGGGTTCAGTTCCGCGGGAGCGACTGTCTTCGATGTCGCGTTGATGCGCGAGGCAGTTGGTCCAGAGATGGGTGTCAAGGCAGCCGGGGGCATCAGCACACAGGCGGACATGGAAGATATGATCGCAGCCGGTGCGACCAGAATCGGCGCCTCGGCCGGCGTGTCAATCATGAAGGGCAGGGCATCAGATGAGCAGTATTAGCGCCCGGGAGAATCGATGACTACAAACATCGAACTGCGGGCCTACGCATTTCTCGACAGCCTGCAACCCCAGTTCGGTTCCTTCATCGGCACGGTTGCCCAGGGCTACCTGCCGGTCATACACGACGCCATGCTCTTCGTGGAGATCGCTCCCGGCATCGAGATCAACCGCCTCACCGATATCGCGCTGAAGGCGACCAACGTCAAGCCCGGAATGCAGATTGTCGAGCGCGTATTCGGCATGCTCGAGATCCACTCCCCCGACCAGGCTGAAACCCAAGCAGCCGGTCAGGCCATCTTGGACGCGCTCGAATCCACCGAGGTTGACCGACTCAAACCTCGGATTCTCAGCAGCGAGGTAATCCGGCGAGTCGATGACCATCAAGCCCAGCTCGTGAACCGCACTCGCCACGGCCAGTTGCTGCTTCCCGGTCAGAGCTTTTACATCCTCGAGGGCCACCCTGCTGCCTACGCGGCGCTGGCCACAAACGAGGCGGAAAAGGCGGCCGAGATCAACGTGCTCGAAGTACGGACATTTGGATCAGTGGGCCGCGTGTACTTGGGTGGGGAGGAACGCGATATCGAAGTGGGATGGCGAGCCGCGGTGGCCGCGCTCGAAAGTGTAGAAGGACGCGAAAACTCGGGATGACACCCGGTCCAAAAGGAGTAATTACCAATGGCTGAAGCACTCGGGATGATCGAGACCCGCAGTTTCCCTGCGGTCGTGGAGGCCGCCGACGCGATGGTCAAGGCGGCCAAAGTAGAACTGGTGAGTTATGAGAAGACGGCAGGTGGCTACGTCACTGCCATCGTGCGCGGAGACGTCGCGGCAGTAAAAGCGGCCGTCGACGCAGGCATCCGCAACGCCGAGAAGATCGGCGAGGTCACCGCCAGCCACGTCATCGCCCGCCCGCACGTAAACATTGACATGGTGCTCCCGTTGGGCCGCGCCGACGAAGCGGCCTCGGAGGCCGGCTAGCTCCGGATGCTGCTCGCACGCGTCGCCGGGACACTGGTCGCTACCGAAAAGGAGCCGACCCTGGAAGGTTTGTCGTTTCGCGTGCTCAGCCAGCTGAGCACCGACAACGAAGAAACCGGCTCGTACGTGGTAGCGGTCGACGCGGTTGGGGCCGGGGTCGGCGAAGTCGTCATGTACGCTACCGGCAGCTCGGCCCGTCAGACCGAGGCCACCGATGGGCGGCCATGTGACGCGGTGATCATGGCCATCGTTGACACCTGGGAGGTCAACGGCGAGGAGAAGTATCACAAGTGAGGGCTCACAGGTGAGCGCCGTCGACGAGCGTGAGATTCAGGCGATCATCGAACGGGTACGGGGGCGCCTAGACGCCGCAGGCGACTCGGGTGCGGGACTCAGCGCTCAGGCCGAGCTCGATGACATTGCCGATGTCGAGTTGGGTGACGGCATTTTTCAAACCATCGACCTCGCGGTAGCCGCCGCCTTGCGTGCCTTCCACGAATACCAGCGAATCGGCCTCGGGGGCCGCTACGCAGTCGTGGACGCCATTCGGAAAGCCATGCTGGAGGAAGCCGAGCGCCTCGCCCACATGGCCTATCAGGAGACCGGGTTGGGGCGCCCGGAGGACAAGATCGTAAAGAACCGCCTGGTCGCCGCCAAAACACCGGGTCCAGAGGACCTCGAGCCAGAAGCGGTCACCGGGGACACCGGGATGATGGTGACCGAATGGGCTCCTTTCGGGGTAGTTGGGGCCATCACTCCAACCACCAACCCAACATCCACCATTATCAACAACACCATCTCGGTGATCTCGGCAGGCAACGCCTGTGTCTTCAACGTCCATCCAAACGCCAAGAAAGTATCGGCCGAGAACATTCGGCTCCTCAACCGGGCGATTGTCTCCGCCGGCGGGCCCCCAAACCTCATCACGGCGATCCCCACCCCCACCATCGCCAGTGCCCAGGAGCTCATGCACCACCCCGATGTTCGGGTTCTGCTTGTCACCGGGGGGCCGGCGGTGGTCCGCGAGGCTCTCAAGACCGACAAACGAGCCATCGCAGCCGGTCCCGGCAATCCGCCGGCCGTTGTGGACGAGACGGCCGAGATTCAGAATGCGGCCCGCTCCATCGTTGCCGGAGGCAGCTTTGACAACAATGTCATTTGCACCGATGAGAAGACAACTATCGCGGTCGAGTCGATCGCCGATCGATTGGTACAGGAGATGGGCAGGGCCGGTGCCTACGTATTGAAGGAGCACGAGCTCCGCAAACTCGAACGGGTCATCTTCGACGAGCTCGGCCCACCCAACAAGCCGGGCGTCATCAACCGGGCCTGGATCGGGAAGAGCGCCGCCACAATCCTCGCCGAGATCGGCGTGCAAGTGGATGTCGACCGGATCCGCCTCGTCGTAGCCGAAGTCCCCAACGAACACAGCCTGGTGTGGACCGAACAAATGATGCCCGTTATGCCCGTGACGAGGGTCCGTTCGATTGACCAGGCAATTGATCTCGCGGTTAAGTCCGAGCACGGCTTCCGGCACACGGCCTCCATCCACTCAACAAACGTCGAGCGCATCACCCGGATGGCCGTCGCTATGAATTGCTCTATCTTCGTTGCCAACAGCTCCAATTTCTCAGGTCTCGGGGAAGGGGGTGAGGGGTTCACATCCTTCTCCATCGCCAGCCCGACCGGTGACGGGCTTACCCGACCTCGCACCTTCTCGCGGGCACGGCGGGTCACGGTCGTCGGCGCTCTCCGGATCGTATAGTCGGGGCGTGAACCCAGCACTCGCACTCCTCGAGTTCGATTCCATCGCGGTCGGAATCGAAGCAGGCGACGCAATGGTGAAGCGAGCGCCACTCGGGCTCATCTACTCAGGAACCGTCCAGCCGGGCAAGTATCTCGTCCTCATCGCCGGCGATGTGGCAAGCGTTGAAGAGTCACTGGCGGCGGGCCTGACTCTGGGAGGCGACGCCACCCTCGACACCGTCTTCCTGCCAGATGTGCACCCTGATGTCGTGGCCGCCCTGCGAGGCGGGCGCAGGTTCGATGAAGCCGAAGCTCTCGGAGTGATCGAAACCCGCACCGTGTCAGCCGTTGTCAAAGCTGCCGACGCGGCAGTCAAGGGTGCCACAGTGACAATGGCCCAGATCGAGATGGCCGACGGCCTCGGGGGCAAGGGCTACGCCCTCGTCGGAGGTGTCCTGTCGCAGGTGGAGGCCGCAGTTGCAGCCGGCGTGGCCGCGATTACCTCTCAACAGCTCGTAGCCCATGTAGTGGTCCCCCAGCTCCATGATGAGATGCGAGAAGACATCGTGGCCGGTTCGTTCTTCTCTGACCGCATCCACAGTCAGGATGAGAAGTGAAGCTCGGGCGGGTGATCGGCACGGTGGTCGCATCCGAAAAGACCCCCGACCTCGAGGGGGTCAAGTTCCTAATCGTCGAAATGCTCGACAAACACCAGGAGCCGTCGGGCGACACCGTCGTCGCCGCCGACGGCGTGCACATGGCCGGGCCGGGCGAGCTGGTCTACGTGGTCGGGTCCCGGGAAGCCGCCCAGGCGATGCCGAATCCGTTCGTGCCCGTCGACCACGCCATAGTCGGCATCGTGGATGACGTGAGCCTGGCATGAAGATCGGGCGGGTAGCCGGGACGGTCGTATCGACCATCAACAGTCCGATATTCGATGGACGCAAGCTCCTGCTGTGCGATCTCATTACACCGGACGGCGAGCCAACCGGTGACTACACCATCGCCGCCGACACGATCCATGCCGGAGCGGGCGATATGGTCCTCATCCTGGATGAGGGCAGCTCGGCTCGACAGATCCTCGGCGAAGCGGTTGCCCCGATCAGGGCGCTGGTGGTCGGGATCGTCGACGAAGTGGACGTCGGCTAAGGACTCTCGAGAACGACGAACTCATTGCTGCCCATGACGGTTTGGGGCGACTCGAACCGTTGGATCTCCGTGAAGCCCATGCCAGACCACACTCGCACCGCCCGCCGATTCCCGGTGGCAATCGTCACCCGCAAACGTTCGGCCCCGTCGCGGGCATATTCCACGACGGCTCCGGCGAACCCCCGGCCCAGACCCTGGCCGGTCCGCGACGGCTTGACGCCGAGGCCAATGTCGCGAGCCGGCGTCGAGTAGTCCCCGCCTGGCACCTGGGCGTCGAAGCCGAAAGTAAAGAATCCCGCCAGCTCGCCATCCTCGACGAGCACGTGGCAGTTGGTCGACGGACGTAGGAAATATTCGACCGCCTTGTCAGAATCTCCAGTGATGTTGTATACGTCATAGGGTGCCTCGTGCCGCCAGGCGGCGAAGTCGCGGATGTCGGCTTCGGTGACGACCCGCACTGTGAGCTCAGTCATGAAGCAGAGCGTAGGTCAGGATGGTCAAGCAGTCGACGTCTAGTTTCTGACTCAGGGGTGCCGGTACTCGATCCCTCCTTTGGACCGGCCTTCTACAGACAGGACGCCGGCTTCCCTGAGGCAATAGGCCACCTCCTGAGCGAGGTGGCGGGACCGACCGAGGCCGGAGGCGAGGTCGGCAGTGGTGAACGGATCTGGAAGGCCGCCCGGGAGCAACCCAACCAGATCCTCCGGACGCGAGAAAACAACACGTTCGAGAATCCCCACCAGCCTCCGCTCAACAATCTTCCACCCATTGCGACGCCAGGCGGTCGGGTCGGGTTGGCGCACCTCCTCCTCCTGTACCAGCAGCACCTCGAGGGTGAAGTTGGGATGACTCAGCAGTGCTGGGAACGAAACCAGCTCGGCGCCCACGTCGGCCGCGATTCCCCGCTTAGGGGACCGACGCCGGGACACCTCACAGCCAGCCTCATCGATCTTACGGATCCACTTCTCGGCGGCAACCGGATGCACGAGCCGGAAAGGGTGCTCGTCGAGCAGTCGGTCCAACTTGCGTCGCATCGAAGAGAAACCCCTGGTCTGGATCTCGATGAGCAGGTCGCCGCGCACCAGGTCGATGACGAATCCGCCGACGCCCACCTCGAGAAGATCGCCCTCTTCCCGATACCATTCCTTGAGCGCTGCATGGAGGTGCTGCTCGCGCAGGACGCCAATCTGCTGGGAGGTCATGGCCCGCACCCTATCGGTCCGGCATGGAGGTGCTGCTCGCGCAGGACGCCAATCTGCTGGGAGATCATGGCCCGCACCCTATCGGTCCGGCATGGAGGTACTGCTCGCGCAGGACGCCAATCTGCTGGGAGGTCATGGCCCGCACCCTATCGGTCTGGGTGGTTTTTCGCGAAGACCGCTAGCCCCGGACGGGCAGGACCCTATAGATGACACCATCAAAGGTACCGACGTACATCTCGCCGCCGCTGTCGACCCCCCATACGTTTATCTGGGCAAGGCCAACCTCGGCGAAATCGCCGGTCCAGTCACGCTGGTCGGTGGCCTGGCCGTCGCCAAACAGGAAGCTGCGAACCAGGCCAGTGCACCAATCGGAATAGAAGTAGTGCCCCTGTAGCTCGGGAATGAGGTCCCCCCGGTATACGACGCCGCCGGTGATAGAGCAGCCTTCGGAATGGTCGTACTCCACGACCCCTGCGGTGAGCCCGCTGACATCACAGCCGGGCTGTCGAAAGCACCGCGAGCCCTCGAGAATGTCCCAGCCGAAGTTGTAGCCCCCGCCATCGAGGGGAACAACGTTTACTTCTTCGAGGGCCGCCTGGCCGACATCGGCCACATAGAGCAGCTCGGTAATGGGATCGATGTCGAATCGCCACGGGTTGCGCAATCCGTAGGCCCACACTTCGGGGGCTCCGCCGCCATTCACGAACGGGTTGTCGGGGGGGATGCCGTAGGGATCTCCCCCGTCGACGTCGAGTCGCAGAATGGCACCGAAGATGGTGCCGGGGTCCTGGCCGTTGACGCTGGCGGCTGCCCCGTCGCCGAGGGTCACGTACAGGTATCCGTCGGGGCCGAACTTGAGCATGCCGCCGTAGTGCCGTGGCTCGTCGGTCGGCTGGGGTCGCGTGAAGAGCACACGAGCCGACCCCGGGTCGGCAATGGGCGGGTCGTGACTGGAGACGGTGTATTCGGCCAGTGTGCGGCTTCCGGCCTTGTCCGTGTAATACAAAAAGAAGCGCCCGTTGTCGGCATACCCGGGATGAAAGGCCATACCAAGCAGTCCTTGCTCGATCCCAGCTGCCCCGACGATGTCGCGGATGTTGATCATGCGATCCGGGAGGTTGTTATCGGCGGTGTCGAACACACGGATCGTTCCGAGCTGATCGACGAAGTAGAGGAAATCGTCTCCCGGAGCCGACAGAATCATGGTGGGGCGGGGAATGTCCTCGGTCATGCGTTCGAGGCGCAGCCCTACCAGCGGCGCTAAGTCGCGATCAGCGGTGGTGGCTGTTGTTCCATCAGTGCCGCCGTCCGTTGCCCCGGACGGTGGGTCCGGTGCAGAGGATGTTGTTGTGGTGTCGCCAGCCGATCCTCCGCACGCAGCCAGCGCGAGCGCCACGACGAGCATGCCGCCCAGGGGTCTGATGGTCTTCACGGCCGTACTCTATGCCGGGCCGTTTCGCTCTCGGTCATC
>JAUXJL010000156.1 GCA_030624805.1 Acidimicrobiia bacterium | reverse complement strand
ACGCCAAAAAAGAGCAAAGCTAGTCCAAGCAATAGCGTGATGGTGACGCCGTCGTCGCCGAATCGAAACACTGCGATGATCGTGGACCCGACTCCCACAAAAATGAGTAACCCCGCCTGCACGACGGTCATCGATTTTTTCGGGGTCGGTTCGTTCATGTTGGCGAGTGTAGGCACACAAGCTGATGCCATCTAACCCGCTCAGCGGGTGCTAATGGTCTGGTGGAAGATACGGCGGCTGGATGGTTGAGGCCGTTAGAACCGACCTCAAGAGGAGCCGTGCGCGTCGAACCCTCTTCAAACCGTCACCAACCCCGTTTGGCAAAACGATTCAGCCTTGGGAGCTGAAGTGGCATCACAGTGCTCGCTAGAGGTGGTGACACCGGTTGTTTGTTGGGTTGGCTTCGACTCCAAGGGGGTCCGACAGGCTGATGCTATCTAACCCGCCTATCGGGTCCTGGTTGCGGGTGTTAGAAACGAACTGGTGGGGAGCCACTCATATAGAACCCCCTCCGAACCGTCACCGAACCCGGCTAAGCAATTTTTCCACCGGCTGAGATTGCTTGGTGTGCGAAGGTACACACTGTCTGGTCTGTTAGCCGAGAGCGGCGGCTCGCTCGGCTCCATCGCTTCGAAGCGTCCCGCGCCATTGTATTGTTTGTAACCGAGGCGACCGCCGACGGGAGAACAGATGTCCGGAGATACCACCAGCCGCTGGGTGATCGGTCTGGCAGATGCCGACGGACAGGATGTTGGGCTGCTCGGTGGCAAGGGAGCGGGCCTGGCGAGCATGGCCCGGGCGGGTTTCCCGGTTCCACCCGGATTCGTCATTACGACGGACACCTGCCGGGCGTACTACGCAAGAGACAAACTGTTCCCGGAAGGGCTCTGGACCGAAACCCTCGCGGCCGTCGAAGTGATTGAACGTGAGACCCAAAAGACGCTTGGAGGGAGCTCCGACCCCTTACTCTTCTCCGTGCGGTCCGGAGCAGCAGTCTCCATGCCGGGGATGATGGATACGGTCCTGAACCTGGGCCTAAACCCGGCAAGCGTTGAGGCGCTCTCCAAGCTCACCAACAACCCTTACTTCGCGTGGGAGACCTACCGTCGTTTTGTCCAGATGTTCGGCGAGGTTGTGTTCGGGGCTCCCGCAGATCGCCTGGCGAGCGCGACCGCTCGCCAGCAGGCGAGCGATGGCGCCCTGACCGTTTCGGGAGAACAACAGCTGGTGGAGCGGCTCGAGAAGATCATTCTCGGGCACGCCCGCCGACCCCTTCCCCACGATCCGGAGGAGCAGCTTCAGCTGGCGATCTCTGCGGTATTCGACTCGTGGATGAATCGACGGGCGATCGACTATCGACGCCTCAACGGGATTCCAAACGACATTTACACCGCGGTCACGGTTCAGACGATGGTGTTCGGAAACGCCGGCGAAGACTCGGGCACGGGGGTGGCCTTCACGAGAGATCCCACCACCGGAGAGCAGCACATGTACGGAGAATATCTTCCGAATGCTCAGGGTGAAGATGTGGTCGCCGGGATACGGACCCCCCTGTCGCTCGACCACATGGCCGATCGTATGAGCGCGGCTCACGGCCAGCTCGTAGAGATCGCCGGCCGCCTCGAAACGCATTATCGAGATATGCAGGACATCGAGTTCACAGTCGAAAGAGGCAGATTGTGGATGCTGCAAACTCGGGCCGGGAAACGGTCCGCCCGCTCATCGGTGCGTATCGCGGTCGAAATGGCCGAGGCCGGCCTCATCTCTCGACAGGAAGCTGTCACCCGCGTCACGCCGGATCGGCTCAATGAGCTGCTGCACCGTGTCGTCAAACCATCGCCGGAAGACGTCGTCCTGGCGTCGGGGCTGGCTGCCTCGCCGGGCGGTGCGGCCGGGACAGTGGTCTTCGACGCCGACGAGGCGCAGCAGTTGGCCGAGGAAGGGCACCGGGTTGTCATGGTCCGGAGGGAGACAAGCCCGGAAGATTTTCATGGACTGGTGGCCGCCGAGGCCATCGTCACGTCTCGAGGTGGGGTCACATCGCACGCAGCGGTGGTGGCTCGCGGCATGGGCAAGTGCTGCGTTGTCGGATGTGAGGCCATCGAAGTCGACTATGCCCAGCAGCTCTTCACGGTTGGGTCGCACGTCATATCAAAGGGCGATTGGGTGACCGTCGACGGCAGCACCGGCGAGGTGTTCCTTGGCGAGGTAGACACGGTCGAGCCCGAGCTGGACGATCACTATGCCCGACTCATGACCTGGGCCGATGAGTTCCGAACCTTGAGAGTCCGAGCCAATGCCGATACGCCCGAAGACGCAACCGCGGCTCGTGCCATGGGTGCCGAAGGCATCGGGTTGTGTCGGACCGAGCACATGTTCTTTGTTGAAGGCCGTATCGAGGCGATGCGGGCCATGATCATGGCCCCGAACGCCGTGAGCCGGGCGGAAGCTCTGGCGGACCTGGAGCCTCATCAGGTAGCGGACTTCGAGGGTATCTTCGAGGCGATGGATGGGCTCCCAGTGACCATTCGTCTGCTTGATCCCCCATTGCATGAGTTCCTCCCCCGCCCGGACGAAACACTGCTGCGAATCACCAATCTCAAGCTTCGGCTCCGCGATGCAACCGACCTGAATGACATCGATCAGCTTTTGGAGGAAATCAACGTTCTCGAGAACGTCCTCGATCGCATCGAACGCCTGTCGGAGAGCAATCCGATGCTCGGTCACCGCGGGTGCCGGCTCGGGATCGCCTATCCCGAGATCACCGAGATGCAAGCCAGGGCTATCTTCACCGCCGCTTTGCACTGTGCCGAGCGAGGGATCTCCGTCATCCCAGAGGTCATGATCCCGCTGGTGGCGTTCACCTCAGAGTTCGATTCTCAGGCGGCCATCGTGAGGGATGCTGCCACCCGAGTTTTCGAGGAGCACGGAATTTCACTCGACTACACGGTCGGAACCATGATCGAGCTCCCGCGGGCCGCCCTCATCGCCGACGAGATCGCCGCCAGTGCCGAGTTCTTCTCGTTCGGCACAAACGACCTCACCCAAAGCACCGTCGGGTTGAGCCGCGACGACGCCGGCCGCTTCCTCCCCGGCTACATCCAGCGCGGCCTGATCACCGCCGACCCATTCCAGACCCTCGACCGCGTCGGAGTCGGCCAACTGGTGGAGATCGGCGTCGAGCGAGGTAGACGAGCCCGGCCCGACCTCAAGCTCGGAGTATGTGGTGAGCATGCCGGTGATGCCGACTCCATCGAGTTCTTTCATCAAACCGGTCTTGACTATGTGAGTTGCTCACCGTTCCGAGTACCGGTCGCCCGGCTGGCGGCGGCCCACGCCGCTATCGCGACTGAGGACTGAAAGCCGTTCAATCACCCCGAAGGACCTGAAGCCACAACTTCAGGTGTGACGTCCTTGGCAAAATCGGCGAAGTTGTCACGGAACATGGCGGCCAATTTGGCGGCCTGGGCATCGAAGGCGGCCTGGTCCTCCCAGGTGTCGCGCGGGTTGAGTAGCTCAGCCGGAACGCCTTCGACACTGGACGGTACCGCCAGTCCAAACACCGGATCGATGCGATAGTCGGCGTCGTCCAAATCCCCACGCAGAGCCGCGTTCAACATCGCTCGGGTGTAGGGAATCTTGATCCGCTCACCAACTCCGAAGGGTCCGCCGCTCCATCCTGTGTTGATCATCCACACCGTGGCATCAAACTGGTCAATCTTTTCGGCCAGGACGTTGGCGTAATAGGAGGCCGGGAGCGGCAGGAAGGGAGCTCCGAAACACGTCGAGAAAGTCGCCTCCGGATCGACTATCCCCCGTTCGGTGCCTGCCAGTTTGGACGTGTAGCCGCTGATGAGGTAATACATCGCTTGCTCTCGTGACAGCCGCGCAATGGGCGGAAGAACCCCGAAGGCATCTGCACTCAGATACACGATATTCGAGGCATGAGGCCCTGTGAGGCTTGGCTCGACTGTCGGCAGATGGCTGAGCGGATAGGCAGTGCGGGTGTTCTCGGCTTTTGAGCTATCGTCATAATCGGGCCTGCGAGTGGTGGGATTCAGGACTACGTTCTCGAGGATCGCCCCGTACCTTCCGGCCGCCTGATAGATCAGGGGCTCGTCCTCGTTGCTCAACCGGATCGTCTTTGCGTAGGAGCCGCCTTCGATGTTGAAGACCCCATCGTCGCCCCAGCCGATCTCGTCGTCCCCGATCATGTTCCGCTCTGGATCGGTAGCAAGGGTAGTTTTTCCTGTGCCGGAGAGGCCGAAGATGACTGCAACATCCCGACGTTCGTTCCCGATGCTGGCAGACGCGTGCATGCTGAGTGCGCCGGCTTTGGGAAGCAGGTAGTTCATGACAGAGAACACCGATTTTTTGACTTCACCTGCGTATTTGCTGCCGCCGATGAGAAGGATCTTACGTACGAAACTCACACATACGAACACCTCGCTCCTGGTCCCGTCTCGAGCTGGAACAGACTCGAAGAACGGAGCATGCACCACGTTGAAATCGGCCAGAAATGGCTCGGTCTCGTCGTCGTCACCGGCGAAATGTTCGGGCAAGATGAACATGTGCCTGGCGAACAGCGCATGCCAGGCGCTCTCGGTGACGACCCGGACGCCGAGGCGATATTTGAGGTCGGCGCCCGCATAATTGTCCTGGACGTAGAGCATTTCACGGCTCGACAGGTAATCCGCCACTCGTGAATACAGCGCATCAAACACTTCCGGCTCCATCGGCTGGTTGAAGCCACCCCAGTCGATTTCTTCTTCGGTCTCCGCTTCGCGGATCATGAACTTGTCCTTAGGGCTCCGTCCCGAGTACGGGACAGTGTCCACAACCAGTTGACCCTCTGCCCCCAACTCACCGAGACCGGCCTTGATGGCGTGCTCGTACAGGACAGGCATTGCGGTGTCCCAAAACACTTCACCCGTCGATTTGATTGCGAGCTGATCCAGGTTTGGCATGTGGTGACCCTTTTCGATGACTGACCCTTAGCCTATCCCCTAGCCCGGGACCCGGTTGGGACGGCGAGCCGGACCGTAAGGCCGCCCAGACCCTGGACGGGGTCACAGGCATGCCGAGATTCTCGACGCCCCACGGAGACAGCGCATCGAGCACCGCGTTGACAATGGCAGGCGGTGCTCCTATGCAACCCGACTCTCCGGCCCCTTTCGCTCCGAGCGGGTTCGACGGGGCCGGGTGCACCAGTCGCGCAGTCACGAGTTCCACCTCATTGGTGGCAACGGGGACCGCGTAATCCATGAATGAGCCGGTCACGAGCTGTCCGGCCGCCGTATATTCGACCTCTTCATACAACGCCTGCCCGATGCCTTGCATCAACGAGCCGTGTACTTGCCCCTCCACGATCATCGGATTGACAACATTGCCGAAATCGTCGACTGCCACCAGCCGCTGCAGTAGCACTGTTCCGGTTTCGACATCTACGCTCACAACTGCCGCCACTGCCCCATACGGGAAGGTTTGCGCCCCCGGGACGTACCATTCCTGAGCCAAGAGCGGAACCTCCCGGCGTTTTGATTGCGACACCAGCTCCTCCCAGGAGAGAAGTGTCTCCGGCGAACCGACCACCGACACCCCTTCATTGTTGATGACGACGTCGACCGGATCGGCCTCCAATATCAGCCCTCCCAGCCGGCGGGCCTTCTCGGCAGCCTCGGTAGCGGT
>JAUXJL010000195.1 GCA_030624805.1 Acidimicrobiia bacterium | reverse complement strand
CTTTTCGTGCGTCAGAAGCAGCGTCGTCAGGTCTGAGTTGTTCCAGTCCGCCAGCCGGGCTTGTTCGAGAGCCTCGGCATACCGATCGCGGGCTGTCGCAAACGCGCTCATCTGTCGCGCTTGCTCGCCTGCTTGCACGAGATAGTGGGCAGCCCGGCCGGGCGCCCCGCCCAGTTTGAAGTGGTGCCCAAGCGAGTCGGGATTTCCGGCTCCTTGCCTTTCGAGGTGCGATGCCAGCCGCACGTGTAGGGAGGGTCTTTCCTCCACCGGCATCGAGTCGTAGGCCACCCTTATGAGCTGTTCATGCGAGAGCGTGTATCGCCCACCTGAAGTCGAAATCATGCCTGCCTGGATGAGGTAATCGACGGCGTCGAGCACGTCCGGCCGTTTGAGGTCGCATACTTCGGCGAGAGAGTCGATGTCCATCCCATGGCCACTGACCGCTAGCACCCGGGTTGTCTGGAGCGGCTCACTCGGCAGGCCGTTCAGTCGGCCCGCGATGAGGTCGAATACCGTGCCCGATACCGGGAGGTCTTCGACATCCAGCACATCGATCTCGGTCGGTGGTTTGAGCGCCTCTGTCACCCGCTGCTCGTGGACGGCACGCAGCGTCTCGAGAATGAAGAGGGGATTGCCGCCGGTGGCACCATGCAGCCGGGAAATGAGTGCACCCGACGTGCCTTCCGGCATGAGTCGTCTCACGAGCTCGTCGGCTTCATTCGGCGAGAGCGGCTCGAGGACTATTCGCGTGTTGCGGCCCGACCGGTCCAGTGACCTGACGGCCTCCCACTGGTCGGAATGGGCTTGCAGCTCGAGTCGGCGATACGCGATACAGATCAGCAGCGGCGTTTCGGACGAGCGGGCGGACAGCGCCTGCAAGGCCCACATCGTGTCTTCGTCCGACCGGTGGACATCATCGAGAACCAACATGGTCGGCGTCAATTGCGCGAGCGCCTCAAACATGCGGCGGAATGCTTCCCGAACCCGCTGCCGCTCCTCTCCACCTCCCCGCAACCCGGCTCCGGGTTTGAGGTCGGGGCCCCACCGCCGCAGGCTGGGGAGCAGTGGAACGAGGGCCTGGAGCCAGACCACGTCAACTCTCTCCAGGAGCTGGCGAACTCGGAGCTCAGTCAACCCGTCTTCCAGGGCCGCTACCAGCGACTCGAATGGTCGTGAGATGGCTGAGTCCGAGGTCTTGCCCCACAGGACGCTCAGTCCGCGCCAGTTCGCATCCTCGGCGGACTCGGTCAGGAGACGGGTCTTGCCGGCTCCCGGCTCCCCCTCCAGCAGAACGATGCCGCCTCGCCCCGCCAGGGCATCCTCCATCCGGGTGATGATTTCCTGCCGCTGACTGGTTCGCCCCACCAGCGGAGTCCGCTCGGCTTCAAATAGACGGGCGCGGGATCCTTGCGTCAAGGGAATGATGTGCGTTTGGCGGCCCAGGGCAATTTCTTCGCGGAGGGCGACCGTCTCGGCGGCCGGCGTGGATCCAATTTCTGTGTCGAGGATCGAGGCGCACCGTTCGAACTGGGCGAGGGCCTCGTTGGGCCGGCCAAGTAGGTAGCACATGCGCATTACTTCTCGATGCGCCTCCTCGTGAAGCGGGTTGTGGAGTGCGAGGCGACGGGCGTAGAGAAGCGCCCTGTCGAAGTCGCCCCAGCTCTTGCTCAACCGCACGACATAGTTCAGCGTTGCGAATAGCGTCTGGCGGAGCCGCTCTTGCTCAACGATGATCCAATCGTCGTAGAAGCCGGCCAAGAAGTCCCCGGTGTATAGCTTGAGAGCTGCCACCAATCGGTCGAGCGTTTCTGACCGCTGGTCCAGATCCTGGGTTGCGTCGCCCCCCACTATGGATGTGGCCTCGTCAAACTCGGCTACGTCAACCCGCGCATCACTCTCGTGATTGAATCGAATGGTGGTGGCCGTGGTCTGGAGGTAGCCCTCGGGGAGGTCGGCCTCGCTCAGCACGGACTGGACTTGCCATAGTGCGTGGCTCAAACGCCGCCTGGCCAGTGCTTCGGGCATGTCCGGCCAGAAGAGTCCGGCTAGGAGGTCACGGGTGGGCGAGGTGTCTCGATTCGCCACTAGGTAGGCGAATAATGATCTACCCGCTCGAGACGCGATGGGCGGGAGGGCTTCGCCCCGAGCTTCGAGTGTGAGTCCACCGAACATGCGGATGCTGAGACCGTTCACCCCTTCAAACTAGCTGATGGCTAATGGTGGGATTGGGCTACAGCCGGAGGAGAAGTGCGCGGACGAGCTCCGGGGTTTCCTCGAGAAGGGCATGTCCGACTCCGGGGACAATGTGCACTTCCGCGTTTGCGCCGATGAGCGAGGCCATTTGATGGGCGATCTGTGAATATTTCGCATCCTTCGCTCCTGCCATCAGGACAACCGGCATGTCGAGCGCCGCCAGCCGGTCCCAGAGTGGAAGTTGGGTGCCCTGGCCGAGGGTTCGAAGTTGGTCGGCTATGAGCTCGGTCGATGTCAGTCGGTGGTCGCGAGGTCGGTTTAGCCCGGCGAACATCGGCTGTGCCAACCACCGGTCCAGGAACTCATCACTCGTGTGAGCCTCGACCCAGTTGGCCAGCTCCAGGTCGTCACGACTGCGCTCGGCCCGCTCGCCCGGGTCGGTGATGCCGGGTGTTGTCGACACGAGGAGCAAACTTTCCGCCTGGCCGGGATGATCTACCGCAATCTGGAGCGCCAATCGGCCCCCGAGGGAATACCCGGCCCATACTCCCGACCGGTCGACGGCCAGCGCCCGGGCGGTTGATACGAAGTCGGCGGCTGCGGGAATCTCGAGGCAGCTGATGAGCTCGGAAGGTGAAACACTGTCGACGACTTCATTCCACGCCCCGGCGGTCTGTGAGAACCCGGGGAGCAGGAATCGCTGGAAGAGCGGTTGGCGTCCGGTCACCCACCGACGGTAGCGTTCCCCGATGCCGGTTTCGAGCAGGGCGTTCGGTTCGACCGACGACGGGGCGCCTGTCAGAGCGTTTCTATGCACGAATCAAGGCGGTCTCTCACTCGAGCTCATTGATTACGGAGCCACCATTACGTCGCTGCGTGTGCCGGATCGGGCCGGTGAGCTCGACGACATCACGCTCGGGTTTCCCGATTTGAGTGGGTACCTACGAAATCAGCCCTACTTTGGAAGCACAATTGGGCGTTTCGCCAACCGCATAGGCCATGCCAGGTTCATCCTCGAGGGCGAGACCTACCGTTTGGCGGTCAACGATGGTCTCCATCACCTGCACGGAGGCGTCACGGGATTTGACCGTGTTATGTGGGCTTCGGAGCCGTTCGAGACCTCAGACGAGTCAGGCGTGCGGTTCGAGTACGTGAGTGAAGACGGTGAGGAGGGGTACCCGGGAACCCTCCGGGTGGAAACGATCTACGCGCTGTCCGATGCCGACGAGCTCCGTATGTCGTTCGGGGCTACCACCGACAGAGCCACCCCGGTCAATCTGACGAATCACACGTACTGGAACCTGGCCGGACGGGGCCGGCCGGGGACCGTCCGCGATCATTCGTTGATCCTTTTTGCCGATCACTACCTGCCAACCGACGGAGCCCAGATCCCGACCGGTGAGATTGCCCGCGTTGCCGAGACCCCGCTGGACTTTCGAGCGCCGCAGGCCATCGGGCACCATTTCGACGACACTACGACGCCCGGCGGCGGGTACGACCACTGCTTCGTGCTGCGGCACTCCACGGCCATGGCTCAGGCGGCCAGATTGCACGACCCGGAGTCGGGGCGGGTGATGGAGGTCATCACCTCGCAGCCGGGCCTGCAGCTCTACTCCGCCAACAATCTCGGCGGGTTGGAAGCGCACGGTGGTTTCGACCGGTTCTCAGGTGTCTGTCTCGAGACTCAGCACTTCCCGGACTCACCAAATCGGCCCGAGTTCCCGACGACGGTCCTTGCACGGGGTGAGCAGTACTCCCAGATGACGATTCACCGGTTCGGGGTGGATCACAGAACTGGGAACTAGCGTGGGGGAATGAACCTGGAATCATTCGTACGGGGCGTTCCCAAGGCCGAGCTCCATGTCCACATCGAGGGCACGCTCGAACCCGAGCTCATGCTCGAACTGGCTGATCGCAACGGCATAGGCATGCCGTTCGATTCGGTCGCCGAAGTGCGAGCGGCCTACCAGTTCACGGACCTGCAGTCGTTTCTCGACATCTACTATCAGGGGGCGGCGGGTCTGGTAGAGAAGCAGGACTTCGCCGATCTCATGACCGCCTACTTGGGTCGGGCGGCGGCGGACGGTGTGAGGCACTCCGAGATCTTCTTTGACCCGCAAACCCACACCGAGCGCGGTGTCCTATTCCCCGTGTTCATGGAAGGGTTCGCGGCCGCCCAGCGACAAGCTGAGCAGCGCTGGGGGATCACGTCTTCCCTCATCCTGTGCTTCCTGCGTCATCTCTCGGGCGAGGCCGCCCTCGAGACCCTGCGGTCGGCCGAGCCGTTTCTGGATGGAGTGGTTGCCGTCGGCCTCGACTCGGCGGAGGTTGGCAACCCGCCGGAGCGGTTTGTAGAGGCGTTTCGGGCCGCTCGAGCTCTGGGTCTGCGGGCGGTCGCTCATGCCGGGGAAGAGGGCCCGCCTCCCTACGACGAAGGCGCCCTCGATGTCCTCGGCGCCGAGCGGATTGATCACGGCGTGCGAGT
>JAUXJL010000008.1 GCA_030624805.1 Acidimicrobiia bacterium | reverse complement strand
CGTAGTTGATGCCGTCGACCTCAGAGAGGTCCCAGCCATTGAGCTCGAGCAATGCCAGGCGCAGGTCGGCGTCCGGAGTCCCCGGTACGCCACCAACCAGCACATCCCTGCCGGCCAGAGCCGCTGCGTTCGGAATATCGGGTTGGATGGCGAAGGTGTTGAGCTGACCGCACCTGTGGCCTGAGATCACGACGAAGTCGAGACCCTCCGCAAGTGCCTGCATGAGAATGCCGGGCTCCATCGCCGCGACCTGAACGCTGCCCGAAGCGAGCGCCGCCCGGACGTCTTCGACCTGGACGATCTCTACTTCGAGGCCTTCCTCCGCGAACCAGCCCTTGTTCGAGGCTCCCTCGACCTGAACGTTTGAGCCCAGGTCCGGCAGCCGGTTGGCCACAATGACCTTGTCAGTCTCCGGCGTGCCGAAGTCACCGGCCGGCACGGTCGTGCCGCCGGTCGTCGTGGTCGTGTCGCCAGTGTCATCCCCTCCGCAGGCTGCGGCCACGAGGGCAAAGACGAGACCAATGATAAGGAAGCGCCATGGCGTTCCTTTCTTGGTTCGTTTCATGAATTCCTCCCTTATCTGGCCCACGAGGTTTCGCTCGGCGAGTGCGTCTGAGCCGGTGTTGACCCTTCCCCTCCTGCGTTCCGAAGCCTCGTGGAACCGTCCATTTGTCTCCTCCGTCGCCCGTTTCACAACCGGCGACCGTCCGATCTCGCATAATGTATACCTAATGCACCGTATCTTGCAACCGATTGGCCATCAGGGAACCGCCGGGTCGGCGTAGCCCACCATTATGGATGAAGGGACGGGTTATGCCCTCGGATCGTCGGTGACGAGACCGAACCGTTCGGGAAGCCAGACAAACGACGACACGTCCACCTCGAGGTTGTAACGAGCCGTAAGGGCCTGGAAGGCGGTGGGGTTCGAGACGCCACCCGATTCGAAGAGGTCTGCCAGCTCGAGAAAGTATTGCTCGAACCCGCCGGGGGCCACCAGCTCGAGGACGGCGGCCGGCTCCGGTCCCGGATTCCAAAAGGCGTGGGCGATGCCACGCGGCTTGAGGATGAACCCCCCGGTGGGGACTTCGACAACGTCGTCTCCGATCAGCACATTGACTGAGCCCTCGAGCACGTAGCTGTACTGGTCTTCGCCGTGATGGGTGTGATAGGGCGACCCAACGAAACCGGGCGCTACGGGATGCTCGACGATCGAGTAGTGCCCGCCGGTCTGCTCGCCGGTGATTATGAACCGCACGCTCTTGGCTTGACCGAAGTGAACCGTCGTCCCTTCCTCCGGCCCCACCACCAACGAGCGAGGGTCGAACTCGCCAAGCACAAAATCACTCATCAGCGATCCTGGTCGAGGACCGCGATCGCCTCGACTTCGAACAGGTAGTCGGGGTTGGCGAACCCGGCCACCTGCATGAGAGTGCTTACCGGGTAGTCGCCGGTGAAAAACCGGGCTCGGACCTGGCGGAGCTCTTCGCGGCGGCCCGTATAGCTCTCACCGACGTAGACATTCACTTTGACGATGTCGGCCAGGCTCCCGCCCGCTTCGGTCAGGACCATGGAGAGGTTCTCGAAGGCCGCCTCTGACTGGGCGACGATGTCGCCCTGCGCGATCGAACCGTCCTGGGACAAGCCGACGATGCCGCTCACAAACAAGAGGTCGCCGTCTCGCACCCTGATCGCCTGGTTGAACTGCCAGGTGGCCCCGTACATGTTCGGGGGGTTGATGAATTCTTTTGCGACCACGACGTCCCTTTCTTGCTTGTGTATACGTTATGCAGAAGGTACTACGCTGAGAGGCCCACCGGAGAACTGTCGAGGCACCGTGGACGCGGAAACCACCACCGACGAGCAGTCCGGCGCCGGGCACCGGAGGATTCCGGTTCCTCCCGCCTTGTTGTATCGCGATTACCGCAACTACTGGTTCGGAATGCTGGGAGCCGTCAGCGGCTATCAGATCTTCCTCTTCGGCCAGTTATGGCTCATCCACGAGCTCACCGGCTCGACGGTGTACCTCGGATTTGTGGGGCTGGCCAACGCGCTGCCTGCGATAACGCTCAACCTGATTGGAGGCGTCTCGGCCGATCGATTCGAACGGAGACGGCTGGTGGTTGTTACCCAGCTTCTCTCGTCCGCCTTCGTGGCGGTACTGGCTGTTATCACTGTGGCGGGCGCGGTGGAGGCCTGGCACGTTCTTGTGGCCGCCGCCGTCATCAGCGGTATCAACGCCTTCAATCAACCGGCTCGCCTCGCCCTGTACCCGCATTACGTGCCCGAGGAAGCATTGATGAGCGCGGTGGCGCTGAACTCGAGCGTGTGGCAGGGAAGCAGAATCGTTGCTCCGGCGATCGCCGGAGCAGTCGTCGCAATCTTCGACACCGGTCTCGCCTTCTTCCTGGCGGCGGCAGGGATGAGCCTGCTCGCCTTTGCTTTGCGGGGTGCTCCTTCCGTCAAGTCAGAGTCCGAAGCGGCCGGCGCCCTCGAGAACATCATCGAGGGACTGCGTTACATCCAATCCAACCCGACGATGGCCTTCCTGATCGGCATGACGTTCTTCAACAGCTTCTTCTTGATGGCATATATCTTCATGATGCCGGTCTTCGCAGTCGACATCCTCGACGTTGGGGCAACCGGTCAGGGGTGGCTGCTGACTGCCAGCGGGATCGGCTCGCTCACCGCCACCCTGTGGTTTACAACCAGAACGACGATTCGCCATCAGGGCAGGCTCATCGTGGTCGGTGCGGTCCTGGCCGGCTCTTTTCTGGTGGCTTTCTCCCTCACTAGCGAAGCGATCGGCTCGATGCCGCTCGCCCTCGTGTTGATGCTCGGCGTCGGCGGTTTTAATAGCATCTACATTCTCACAACCATCACGTCCCTTCAGATGGCGGTGCCCGATGATCTGCGGGGGAGGGTTATGGGATTCTTCTCTATGACCTGGAGCATTTCGCCGCTCGGCGGCATGTTCGCCGGTTTTCTCGCCGCAGGAATCGGTACACCGTGGGCCGTTGCGATCGGCGGCATGGCTGTGATCGGGTTCGCGATCGGTCCTGCCCTGTTCAATACCAAGATTCGCCGCCTGGCCCTGGCGACCGAGGGCTCAGGCCTGGTTGATCAGCCGAGGTAACCGGGAACGCCTTCGGCGTTCCCGGTCACTGCGGTGCCTTCCCGAGGCCAGGAGTTTGCGAAGCAAACTCACAAGCCGGGCGAAGCCCGGCCAACTCCGAAGCCGGGCGAAGCCCGGCCACGCTTTAGCCGAAGGCGGGAATGAGTTGCTCGCCCGCTAGGCGGATCGTCCTCTCAACCAGCTCGGTTGGCATCAGCGCGGGGGCGGGGCGGATCTGAAGCTGGGTGACCCCGGCCGCCACGTACTCCTCCAGCTGCGGCGCCACGGACTCGGGTGATCCGACCAGGCAGATGTCGGCAGTGATGTCCTTGAGAGCGGCCACCACATCGACGTCGGTGTCGAACAGCGCTTCGGCGCCCTCTACTAGCCCGATCTTGGAGTACACCTTGAAGAGCCGGGCCAAATAGGGAGCGGCATCCTCCCACGCCTGGTCGGGGTCCTCGGCGAGGACGACCAGCCGGTTGACCGAAACGGTTGACCCCTTGGAGTCCTTCCCCAGCTCCTGGAGTGCCGTGTGATAGATCGAGATCAGGCGCTGCACGTGGGGCCACTCGAAGTGGGTCCCGCTCATGAGCCCGTCACCGAGCTGGGCCGCCCTCCTCGCCGATCGAGTGATCTTGCCGCCGACGAGAATCTGGGGACCGCCCGGCTGGACGGGACGTGGCGACATGCCGCCCATGGCTTTCACTACGTCGCCCTCGAATCCGTCCTCGCCGGCCCATAACGCCCTGAGTGCTTGGATGGTTTCGTCGGTTCGCTGGCCTACCGAGTCGCGCTCCACGCCGAATCTCTTCCAGATGCCCGGGTTCCCGAGGCCGATGCCGAGGACGAGACGGCCGTGGCTGAGCTGGTCGAGCATGGCGGTGTCGTATGCCAGCCGGAGCGGATGCCAAATCGGGGCGAGGGTCACGCCCGTACCGAGTTTCATCGACGTTTGGGGTGCGAGATACGCCAGCAGAAGGAATGGGGAGGAGGTGTGTTGGATGGCCCCCATTTCTTTCGGATAACTCTCGCCCGCCCAAACGGACTTGAACCCCGAATTCTCCGCCAGCTGGACGATGGGCAGATACCGATCAATCTGCTCAACAACCTGCGCATCGCTGTTGGTTGGAAATTCAAGAAACAGGCCGAACTCAAGCTGCGCCATCTTGTGCACCCTCCTCTACCGCCGGCAACACCTCGGAAGCCAGCATCTTCATTTGTTCGATCAAATTGTCGACGGTTGCGTAGACGGGTCTGACCTCAACCCAGTTGACTCCCGCCCGGCGGAACTCGCTCAGGCGACCCACGAGCGTTTCTGGTGAACCGACCAACGTCCGCTTCCGGTATGCCTCCTCGGAGGGGAACACCCGCGCCACAGTTGGGTAGGCCTGCTCGTGGGCGGCTTCGTCGCTCGATGCGACGACTGCTATCTGGTTGATACCGAGGAAGTCGGGTCCGGTTCGACCCTCCTGCTCATAGAAGTCCGCCAGCCGCGCCACGCTCGTTTGGTACTCGGCGACGCTGACCTGGCTCGGGTTCCAGCCCTCTCCATATCGGGCCACCCGTCGCAGCGCCTTCTCGGATCGACCACCGATCAGGACCGGAGGCCGGGGCCGTTGCACCGGCTTGGGGAACACGTCGAGATCTTGAAAGGAGATGTACGAACCGTCGTAGGAGGCCGACTCCTGTGACCAGATGGCATAGACGGCTTCGAGATACTCGTCCGTTCGGGGGCCGCGGTTCCCCGGGACGTCGAAAGCGTCGTACTCCTTCTCCGCGTTTGACCGGTGCCGACCGAGCCGGGTGGTCTCACCGGCCTTGCGGCGGGTGGGAGGGCCGACTCCAACCCCGAGGATCAGCCGTCCCCCTGAGAGCACATCGAGCGTGGCCGCTTGTTTGGCGAAAAGGACGGGATGCCGGTTCGGAAGCACGATGACCGAAACGCCAAGTTTGACATTCTGGGTCCGAGCCGCCACGTAGGAGAGGCTCTGCATTGACTCGAAAAAGTCGCGATCGTCCCCGGCGACGTCGATGTCGGCCATGCCCGAGGAGATCCATGCCCCGTTGAACGAGATGTGGTCGCGGACCGAGACGGCATAAAACCCGAGCTCCTCGGCGGCCTCGGCGGTACGAATCATCGCATCAGGCGTCACGATCCGATTGGACTGGGGGAGCATTATTACGAGTCGCAAAGGCCCGGTGGGCATTGACTTTCCTTCCGGAATTCGCCACTTGGTATACTACATACAAGCCGGGCGAGTGAAATGGGGGATGGCGACGCCATGACGCACGAGCTCCTCAAGCTGGCGCACATCCTGGTGATGTCCGCCTGGCTGGGACTCGAGTTTGCGATGTTCATGCTCTTCTCGTGGCATCGGCGCGACTCGATCACCCCCGACGACCGTCGTCTACTGGCACGGGTACACGAGTCGGTTTCGTTTGGGCCCAAGATATTCTGGGCTCCGATGCTCGCAATAGGTGTGGCGCTGACATCGGTCGGCCGATGGGCGTTTACCGGCTCTGTCGGTGTGGTTGTGGTCCCGGCGGCGTCGGTGCTGGCGGCCGGCTGGCTGGCCGGCCAGGTCTACGTCTTTCGAGCCCGGCTCAGAGGGACCATGACTACCGATCAGACAGAGCGGGTGAAGGTCATCAGTCAGGTTGACACAGCATTCAGATGGTCGGTTGTTGCCGTCTTGCTGGTAGTCGGCATCTCGTCGTTGGCCACCGGGGAGCCGATCGCGGCGACCTGGCTGGCGTGGAAGGTGACCCTGTTCCCGCTTTTGATCGCGAGCTCGGTTACGTGGAAACGGGTGGGCCGGATGATCGGCCAGGCACGCCAGGCAGTGATCGACGGGGCTGAGTCCGCACGAGGACGTTACGGTCGGCTCATCCGCACCGGCCAGCTCATGCTGGTTGGGCAATGGACCGTGATTGTCGCTCTCGCCTGGATTGCCATCTCCAAGCCCGGCTAGTGACACCAATGGACTGAAGGAACTTACGAAGGGAGCCTGATCCGTGATCCAGGAGCACATCAACGCCGAGGACGCTTACGCCCCGCCGTGGCAGTTCAACCACGCCGTCAAGGTCACGGAGGGAACCTCGATGATCTTCATGAGCGCCCTGGCCGGATACGAGCCAGACGGCACTCTCAACGAATCGGACATCGTGGCGCAGGGTGAGGCGGCGTTCGAGAACATGAAAAAAGTGGTCGAGGCGGCCGGGGGCACCGTGGCCGATATCGTCAAGACCACCGTCTACATTCGCCAGGATTTCCGGGAGAACAGCGCCGCCCTCCGGGCCGTGCGGTCCCGGTACTTCACCAAAAACTTCCCGGCATCGACCCTCATCCAGGTCGCTGGCTTCGCCAACCCCGAGTACCTCATTCAGATTGAAGCGATTGCGGTCATTGGGTGACGGGGCTGGGTTGGTTCGCCAACCCCGCCTATTCGCTCAGAGTCCTGATTCAGGCTGATTCAGGCTGATTCAGGTTGAGGCGTTTGCGGTGATTGGGTGACGGGCGGCCATTGCTTCGGATCAGCTGCACCGGGCAACGACCGACGACGAAAAGCCCGGCAAAGCAGTCGACGGTCGGGAGTTGGACGATGAACCGTACGGGTTGACGTTGTCGGCGGCCATCGCTGGTCCCCTCTCGTCCCGGAGTCGACCACACGGGAGATGGCACGTGCGTATACAACATACAGATGGCAGACTGCGAGGGATTTGGCGACCATACAGACCAACGGCGACACGTATCCCGAGGAGCGGTACCGCGATCTGGGTGGGGTCCGCACCCGGTATTACGACCGGGGCGACGGACCACCCATCGTGCTCGTGCACGGCGGGGACTTTCGATCAGGCGCCACCGCCGACGATTGGAGTCGGAACATAGCCCCGCTCAGCCGGGACCACCGCGTCCTCGCACTAGACAAACTAGGTCAGGGATTCACCGCCAACCCGGCGTCGGAAGACCGCTTCACGATGACGGCGGTGGCGGACCATTTGGCGGAATTTGTTGAAACTCTGGCTCTGACGAGAGTGACGATGGTTGGTCACTCCCGGGGTGCCCTTCCCGCTGCACTAGTGGCACTGGATGAGCCAGATCGGGTGGCCGGTCTGGTTGTGGTCGCGACCAACACGCTGGCTCCCGATCATCCCGCGACGCCTCCCGACTTTTATCCGACGGCATACGCCAACCGGCCGGCCGACCTCGACGCCGAGTTCGTGCGGCGTGAACCGGAGATGAACTCTCACGATCGACGCCACATCAGTTCCGAGTTCGTTACCCGGCGCCTGGCTGCGGCCAGACTCGACAAGAGCGCTAGGGCCAAGGCGGTGATGGACCGCCAATACGCCGAGGTCTTCGTCCTCGACATGGACCGATTGAAGCACGAGACGCTCGAGCGAATCGCCTCGGGAGAACTTTCGGTTCCGGTCCTCGTGATCTGGGGGGCGGATGACCCCTCCGCCCCTGTGGCGCTCGCCCGGCCCCTGGTGAAGGCCCTCTCTGTCAGGACGACCGTTCGTCTCGAAGTGGTGGAGGGGGCCGGCCACTATCCCTACCGGGAGCACCCCCGCATCTTTGATGACCTCATTCACGATTTCATAGCCGACTACGTCTAGTGCACTGATAGGAGATCGACCATGGAACCGCAACGCTACGGACCCTTTGCCTACACCCCGATCAATCGCCGTCCGCGGTTGACCTGGCCGGATGGAGCTCGGGTTGCGCTGTGGGTGGTTCCCAATATCGAGGTTTTTCCGCTCGACGAGCTCATCCCGGGGTTCAGCCTGACCTCCAAGACGCCGGACGTCATTCAGTGGGGGCCGCGCGACTATGGAGCAAGGGTCGGCGTCTTTCGGTTGATGGAGACCCTGACCCGTCATGGCATTCGGGGAACGGTTGCCTTGAATAGCGACGTATGCGACGCCTATCCCCAGATCATTGAAGACATCCTGGAGTTGGGTTGGGAGTTCATGGGTCACAATCAATCGAACGCCCGCCGTTTCCACGCCATGGAAGCTGAGGAAGAACGTGACGTCGTGCTGGGCACATTTGATCGGATCGAGCTGGCCACCGGCACCCGGCCCCGCGGATGGCTGTCGTCGAGTCTCATGCAGTCGTGGCACACGCTCGACTTTCTGGTTGAGGCCGGCGCAACCTACGTCGCCGACTTCACTAACGACGACCAGCCCTACTTGATGGATATCGGGGGAGAGCGGCTGGTGTCGATCCCATATTCGAGCGAGATAAACGATCTGCCTCAGTTCCTTCGGATGGGTCGTACCGCCGATGAATTCGAAGTGATGATCCGGCGGCAGTTCGACACGCTCTATCGAGAGGGTGCCGAGAGCGGGAGGGTAATGGCTATCTGCCTCCATCCCTACATCATCGGCGTGCCCCACCGGATTTCCGCTCTCGACTCCGCGCTCGACTACATCCGCGGCCACGACGACGTCTGGCTGGCAACCGGAGGCGAGATCATCGACCACTATCTCGAATCAGGAGCGACCTTCTAATGGAAGCCGACAACAACGTCAGGATTCAGATCACGGTGACCGAGCAGCAGAAGGATCTGCTCGATCGGTTTGCACCAACCCTCGGGCTGGCCGAAGCCGGAGAGGCACTCAGCGCCATCCTGGTCCGTTCGCTCGACGACGTCGCGGGCTCGGGGGAGGCTTCCTCATGACAGTCGATGATGGGCGCTTTGCAGGTGCTCGCCATGTCGAGCGGTTGCAACCGGTCGAAGGCCGGGCGCTCGAGGTCAAGCAAGGGGAGACGCTGCGGATTGCCCAGGTAGAAGGAGGCCAGTGTGTGGATTTTAATGCCTTCAATCTCGCCGACTACAAGGAACACATGTCGGTCGGCCACTCCCGTCGGATGGGCATCAGCCTCGAGGAGGGTGGAGTGCTCTTTACGAATCCCCCGCACTTTCGCCCCTTGTTGTTCATTGCCCACCTCCCGTCCTCGGCTAAAACGGACCTGATCGGTGCCCGCTGTCACGCCGCCCTCTTCGAGAGGCGGCTCGGCTTTGACTGGCATACCAATTGTCAGGACACGATCGCTGAGGCGATCCGTCAGTACGACCTGACCCCAGACGATGTGCACGACTCGTTCAACATCTTCATGAACACGCGCATCGACCCGGAGCGGGGGTGGGTGTTCGAGTGGAACTCGGCCACCGCCGATGACCATATCGACCTGGTTGCGTGTATGGACGCGCTGTGTGTTCCGGTCGTGTGCGGGTCGGGAGATGTCACCATGCTCTCGAATGCGTTTCTGCGCCCGATTGACGTTGCGATCCTTCCCCCCACCCGGGACTCAATGGAATTTGTCGATGCGGCAAATGGCTTCTTCGCCACCGAGGCCCAGGCCCGAGCTAGCGAGCACCGTATGCCGATCAAGTCGGCACGCGAGCTGGCCAGGAACCCGGCCTACGAGCCGGCCTTCCGACGAGCACCCATCGGTGTTGTTGACCTGGAGGTTCCTCTCCCCGCCGGGTATCTCGAGCGGCTCGAGCATGAGGCCGACCGGGCCGGCATCTCGGTGGAGGACTGTGCTCGCCGGCTCATGCTCACCTGGGCCCAGGTCAACGCGAGCACGCTGCCGGCCCGCCCGGGAGTGGGTGGAGCCGCCGTGGACGACGAATTGCGGGCCCGCTGGGAGCGGGGCCACAAGGGCGGAATGTGATCGTCTCAGCCCGGTGGATCGAGGATCTGATACATCATTCCTTTGGGATCGAAGTCGTTCACGATCGTCTCTTCCGGACACGACGTAGCAGCCACCAATAGGTCCATCTCCGCCCGGAAGACGATGGCGTCTCCCGGCTCGCACGAGGGCCCGAGGAACTCATAGGTGCCGAGCTCATCGTCGAGGTACCGGACTGGCATGAACACGTTGAAGACACTGGTGTCGTCGAGATTCGCCATCCCGATGCCATGGGGCGCCAGGCATTCCTCGAACAGCTCGGCGCAGTTGGCGTGGCCGGGTTGGCCCATCTTGTCGTAGAACGCGGCAATACATTGGCCATAGAACTGGTGGCGTCCGGCATCGTCGGAGACGACCGTCGCCATGAGGTTCTGGCGGGGGAGAGCAGAGTGCAGCGTCTGCAAGCGCCGGGTTCCGCCGGTTCCGGCGATGCGGTTTAGCGAGATGGACAGCCACGACGAGAATTGCTCGGCCGGGTCGGCCGCGTTGAGAAACCGGAGGTCGGCGACCTGCTTGCCTTCGTGGGCGATGACTCGAAGGTGCTGTCCCTGCTCGACGCGAAAGGCTCGTGATGATGCTTTAGGGATGACGAACTCATCGGAGACGAGCGGTCCGATCGAGCCGGTGTCGCTCATCAGTCTCCTTTGTATACTGTATGTAAGCTAACCCGCCGGTCCACCCTGTGCCTATTGGCAGCCTGAACCACGCAGTCTTATATGTGTCCGACCTCGACCGGGCACTCGACTTCTATGTTGAACTACTCGGTCTCACCGAGTTTGCCCGCGAAGGACCGATGGTGTTCCTGCGACCGCCCAGCACAGACCGGCATCACGACCTGGCACTTTTCGGAGTCGGGCCCCAGGCGGTCGGCGATGCCGGCCGCCGGGTGGGGCTCTTCCACCTTGCCATCGAGGTCGACACACTCGACGATCTTTCCGAGACCCGGACTCGCCTGGCCGAGGCCGGGGTGTTGTCCGGCCAGGCAGATCATGGCACCTCGAAGTCGGTGTTTGCCGCCGACCCGGACGGCAACCTCCTCGAGATCCTGTGGCCGGTGCCTCGTCACCTCTGGCAAGAGGGTGACGAGCAGCCTGCTACCCGACCGCTTGATCTCGAGCGGGAGCGCGCCTACTTCGCAGATCTTGTGTGAGCTGATGGTGAACAACGATCAGACTCCTATCGTCGTTGCAGGAGCCAGTGTCCTCACCATGGACCCTCTCATTGAAGACCTGTCGAGCGGCGATGTGCTCATCGAGGCCGGGACAATCGGTGCTGTAGGAGCCCAGGTCGAGGTGCCGAACGGTGCGACCGTCATCGACGCAACCGGGATGATCGTGTTGCCCGGTTTGGTCGACACCCACTGGCACCTGTGGAACTCGTCGTTTCGGAGCGTGATCGCCAATCTGCCCGAGCGCGGCTACTTCCCGGTCAAGAACACCCTGGCTCCCCACATGACCCCCGAGGACACTTATCACGCCACCCGGCTTGGCCTGGCCGAGGGATTGGTTGCGGGCATCACCACCGTCAACAACTGGAACCACAACGTGCGATCGCCCGCCGACGCCGATGCCGGCCTGAGGGCCCATCAGGAGCTGGGGCTGCGGGCGCGGTTCTCCTACGGCAATCCCGACCGGCACCCACCCGATCTCCTCATGGATCTGGCCGACATCGAACGGGTGGCGGACGAATGGATTGGGTCGGAGTCCGAAGGACTCCTCCACCTGGGTGCCGCTCTGCGGGGACCGGTGCGCACCGATCCCGAGATCTGTGACCGGGAATGGGCCGCCGTGCGTGATATGGGCCTCCCGATCACGATGCACTGCGGTGGGCGAAGGACCGAAACCGGCCGATACTGCGAGATCGCGGAAATGGAATCCCATGGCTACCTCGGCCCCGACTTTCAGATTGTGCATGCCGTCCACGCCACCGACGAGGAGATCCGGATCTTGGCCGATACCGGAACCCATCTCACCCTCAGCCCCCTCACCGAGCTGCGGACTATGGGAATCCCGCCGGTAGGAAAGTTCCTCGACGCCGGCATCCTCACGTCGCTCTCCATCGACACGCTCGCCAGCCCCACGACGGCGGACATGTTCCTCCAAATGCGGGTGACCCTCTCAATGGAAATGGCGAGAGACCCGGACACCAGCCTCAATGCCAGGAAGGTGCTCGAAATGGCAACGATCGACGCGGCTCGCGATCTCGGCCTGGAAGACGCGATTGGCAGCCTCACCCCGGGAAAACGAGCCGACCTCATCCTGGTGCGGGCAACCGACATCAATACCGTGCCAAGTGTTGACCCGATCTCCACCGTCGTTTTTGCAGCCACGCCCGCCAACGTCGACACGGTGATAGTCGACGGCGAGGTCCTCGTGAGCGGCGGCAAGCCACTGCATGCCGACCTCGACGAGATCGCCTCCGGAGTCGCAGCCTCTCTCGACCGGCTGCTCGAGACCTCCGGCTTCAAATTCGACCCGCTCTAGGGAGCCACCCATGAGCCGGAAGTCCCCTCCCCCAACAGCGAAACAAGACATTTCCATGGGGAAGGAAAGACTGAGAGCCCGGCGGAGTTAGGTGACCGGGGACCAACCACTAAAGGAGACACCCATGGACCTTGTTGATCGACAGAAGCTTCGTGCCAACCTGGAGCATCTCTCGGAGCGGCTGAAGAGCGAGCCCGATTTCGGCAAGGTGTGGCCGAGCGTTGAGACGTCCCTCGTCTCCGACGTCCTCTCGAGCTCGAAGTTTGTGCAATACGAGAAGGATTTCGAATTTCGAAGCGATGAAGCCCTCCTCAGGGGAGGTGGGGGAGAGGCGCCGAGCCCGCTGCGTTATTTGATGAGCTCGCTTGCCTTCTGCCAGCAGGGGTTCTACGCCAAGGCAAGCTCGATTACCGACGTGGTCCTGGAGGCGTCGGACGTGCGGATCCTCACCTACATGGATATGCGGGGCGAGCACCGGGTCGACGACACGCCGGCCAATCCGCAGTGGATGGTTGTCGAGGCGAAGTTCACCACCGAGTCGACTACCGAGAACGTGCTCTTAATGGTTGAGGAAGCCAATGCCCGTTGTCCGGTTGGAAATCTGCTTCGTAGGGCCATACCGATCTATGAACAGATCTACCGGAACCGAACGCTCATAAGCGACACCGTTCCCGACGGCGTGAACGTCAACTGGGGGTGGCACAGCCCCCGGTGAGGGAGGCTCACCCCAGGTCTGTAGTCAGACGATGGGCGGCCACGGAAACACTTCTGGTGTACCTGGCTTGGCGCAAAATCGAGTTTGGGATAAAGTATACAAAACCACTGGACGGAGCCTGGCGGCTCGTATAGATTCGGGGGCAAGAGACCGTGGAGAACCGTGAGCGACACCACTGAGACGCGGAGCGTGACGCTGGCAAGCAGCGACGAGGCTGCCCGACCAGGTGGTCGGTTGAGCGACCAGCCCCGACTCGAGCAGCCGCCGAGGGGTGAATGGTGGGAGCGGATCACGGTATGGCAAAGGGCCCTGCTCGTCCTGCTGGAGTTCCTGGGGATCTTCGTGATTTGGCAGGTTGCCATTGGCACCTTCGAGTTGGTCAATCCGATCTTCATGCCGACACCCACCGACGTGATCGAGGGATTCGGACAGCTGTTCGGGAGCGGCGATAAGTCGGTGATCTCCGCCACCGACCAGGACATATGGGTGCACATCAAACGCAGCGCCTATAGCTACACAGTCGGCTACTCCATCGGCGTCATGATCGGGATCCCGTTCGGGCTGTTGATCGGCACCTCTCGAGTCGCCTACAAGCTGACGGGACCGCTGGTCTGGTCCCTGTACGCGGTCCCCTGGGTGGCGCTCCGCCCGATGGCGACGGTGTGGTTTGGATTCGAGGCGGCACCGGTCATCTTCATCGTCTCCTTCGCCTCCCTCTTCCCGATACTCCTGAACACCGCCGCCGGGCCCCAAACCGTCGACAAGTCGCTTCTCCGGTCGGCGGAGGTGTTCGGCGCCAGCAAGCTGGATCGGTTCCGCAAGATTATTTTGCCTTCATCGCTGCCCTTCATCCTCATCGGGCTGCGGCAGGCGATCATCATTGCCATGATCTCGTTGCTGGTCGCAGAGATTGTCGGCTCTTCCAAGGGTCTGGGGGCGCTCATCGTCCTGATGACATCGAATTTCAGGTCGGGAGCGGCTTTTGCGGTCATCGTGATGGCCGTGACGGTAACCATAATACTCGGCCAAGGGGCGAGATATGCCGCGGAGAAACTGGCGCCGTGGCATTTCGGACACAAAGGCAGATGAGACCATGAGCGTTACCGAGAACACCGAGCAGGCGACGGTTGGGGTCGGTCTCGACCCACCGGAGATCGATCACGAAGCGATTGCCGCCAAACTCGCTCGCCCCGGATTCTTCAAGCGCAACGTGTGGAGCTTTGTATTCGTCGTCGAACTCATCGCAATTTTCGCCGTGTGGCAATTCATCGCCGGAACCCTGGAGTGGTTCAATCCCAAGTTCGTGCCGCCCCCCTCAGACGTGTTCACCGAACTGTGGAACATGCTCCCGCTGGTCGGGGATGACCCCATCACAGAGCACATCGTCTTCAGCGTTCGGAACTTCATCGTCGGTTACATCATCGCCGCCGTCGTGGGAATATCCATCGGGCTGTTGATTGGGGCGACCAAGGTCGGTGAGCTGCTGCTGTCGCCGCTGGTGTGGACGGCCTACGCGGTGCCCCGCAGCGCGCTAGCACCGGTGATAGTGCTGGTGTGGGGCCTGGGTATGTCCTCGAAAGTTGTCATCATCTTCCTGCTGGCCGTCTTCCCGGTGATCGTAAACACGATGGAGGGTGCTCGCCACGTTGAAACCTCGCTACTGAACGCCGGGAAGGTCTTCGGTGCCTCGCGCACTCAGCAGATGCGGAAGGTGTTCCTCCCGGCGGTGCTGCCGTTCATGCTGATTGGTCTCCGCATCGCCGTCGTTCGCGGCTACATCGGCGTACTGATTGGCGAGCTGGTCGGTAGCTTCAAGGGACTGGGAACCATCCTCAGGACTTCGGCCTTCAACTTTGAAACCTCGGTTTCTCTGGCCGTCGTGATAATTCTGGTGGTGTTCGCCAATATCACGATGCTGGGGGTTTCGTTTGCCAAGAAAAAGCTCGCTCCCTGGCACTCGGAAGAGGACGTCCTCAAGTCCCGTTGAGGGCAGCCCGGTTCAGTCGAAGGCCGGCATCACCTCGTCATGTATCAAACGCATCTGAGCAATGAGATGCTCGACGTCGGGGTAGAGCGGCTTGAGCTCGACGTAGTTGACGCCGGCTGCCACGTACTCTCCGATCCGGTCGCTGAACGTTGCCGGATCGCCGACGATGGTGCGATCCAGGTATTCCTGCTTCGTCGGACACAGCTTGGCAGCAGTGGGGTCTGAGATGGCGTGTGCTGCATCATCGGTGGACGCGATCACAGAGTGGATGTTGATTCCCAGCTCAGTTGGGCCCTCCCGACCCTCGTCGTCGTAGTAGGAGCGAAGCGTCGGGAGCGAGGAGGCGAACTGGGCCGCGCTCACCTGGCTGGGATTCCACCCTTCGGCGTAACGTGCGGCCCTTCTGAGCGCATGGTCGGAGCGTCCGCCGATCATGACGAGCGGTCGTGGCTCTTGGATCGGCTTCGGAAACACCTCGATCCCCTCGAACGACACGTAATCGCCGTGGAAGGTTGCGCTCTCGTTGGCCCAGATGGTGTAGATCGCGCGCAGGTACTCGTCGGTGCGCGGCCCGCGGTTGCCGGTGACGCCGACCGCCTCGTACTCACGGGCGGCATTTCCGCGATGGGGCCCGAGCTTGGTGGTCTCGTATCCGCTCGGGTTGAGTGGCGGTCCGACTCCGACTCCGAGAACGAACCGTCCCCCCGACAACACGTCGAGGGTGGCCGCCTGTTTTGCGAACAGCACCGGGTCGCGAATCGGGATGATGATCACTGAGGCAACCAATCGGATCCGCTCGGTACGGGCCGCTACGAACGTGAGGGTCTCCATGGCCTCGTACAGGTCGCGGTTGTCTCCTGGGCCGGTTGCCCCCATCATTCCCGAGGCGATCCAGAATCCGTTGAAGACAATGTGATCGTGTACGGTGATGGCGTCGAACCCGAGCTCCTCTGCGGTTTCAGCTACCCGGAGGATGGCGTCGGGTGAGGCAACAACGTTGGTCTGGGGGAGCATGACCGAGAAGCGGAGCGCCACACCTACCTCCGTCTGCTGACCTGCTCTTGTATAGAGTATACAAAACCCCCAGCCCGGCCCGGCAAATGGACAGAATGCTCAACGTGTGCGTGTTTCGGGGTGTCTCGACGGCACCCGTCTACATCGCTCACCAGCTCGGTATCTTCGAGCGACTCGGGCTGGACGTGACGATTACCGCTACCAGGAGCTCGGACGAGCTCATGGAGGGTCTCATCGATGGAACCTTTGACATCGTGCACGCCAATCCCGACAACTACATCGCCTGGAGGGATCGCACCGGGGCGCCGATTATTGCCTGGGTGGGGGGATCGATCGGCCCGATCCGCCTGGTTGGTGCTCATCACATCAGTGATGTTTCCCAGCTGGAGGGCCAGACGATCGCGGTCGACTCGCCGAGGAGCGGCTGGGTACCAATCTTGCGGAGGATCCTCGATGGTGCCGGCCTGGCCACAGACGATTATCAGCTCGAACCTTTCGGTGCGACCCGCTTCGTGTTCGAGGCGGTGCGGGACGGGGAGGCGGCCGCTTCCATGCAAAGTATGCCGTGGTGGCTGCGATCGATGGACCTCGGGCTGTCGATGCTTGCCGACCATCGATCAGTAGCCGACCGTCTGCAGGGGAGTTGTGGGGCATCAGTTGAGTCCTGGTTGGCCGACAATCGCCAGATTGCAGACGCCTACTTGGCCGCGGTGGTTTCGGCGACATCGTGGATGTATCTACCAGACCACCGTCATCGCCTGGAGGAGCTGATGACAGAGATTCTCGAGATGG